>NZ_LGHM01000059.1 GCF_001908185.1 Bradyrhizobium sp. AS23.2 | reverse complement strand
CGGAGCGGTGGCAGACGGCGCTGCCACCGGAGCCGGGCTGGCCGGGGCCAGCTGAGCCGCCGATTGTACCGGTGCCACTGGCGGGGTTTGCGCCTGGGCAGAAACAGGGGATGCGAGCCAGGCGACCACCAGCATCGCGGCTGCGGCAAGGCTTGCTTGGAAGGACATGATCTTCATACTTCGGCCCAGTAGCGAATGAGGTTGTGATAGATGCCCGTCAATTTGACCGTTTCGGGATCGTCGCGCCCGAGCCGTTTCACCAGCGCCTGAATCGCGGTGTCGAGGTCAAAGATCATGCTCCGGGCTTGATCGTCCCGTATCATGCTCTGAAGCCAGAAGAAAGACGCAACCCGCGTCCCCCGGGTCACCGGCGTGACGAGATGCAGGCTGGTCGAGGGATAGAGCACGCAGTCACCGGCTGGCAACTTGACTTCGTGCGAACCGTAGGTGTCCTCGATCACAAGTTCGCCACCGTCGTACTCTTCCGGCTCGGCCAGGAACAGCGTGACCGACAGGTCTGTGCGGATGCGAAGGCCGGTCAGGCGGTCGCCGCGGATCGCATTATCGACATGCAGGCCGAAATGGTGGCCGCTGCTCGCCGCGTAGCGGTTGAACAGCGGCGGGAAGATCTGCAGCGGGATCGCCGCCGCAATGAAGCGCGGGTTCGACGTCAGCGCCGAGATGATGCGATTGCCAAGCTTGCGCGCGACCTCGCCGTCCGGCGGCAATTGCTCGTTGCGCTTGACCATCGCCGACTGCGCGCCGGCGGTGGAGCGGCCATCTTCCCAGTCGCTGGCATGCATGATGCGGCGGAAATCCGCCACATCATCCTTGCTGAGAACGCCAGGCAGGCACGTCAACATGATCAGAACTTCGCCGTCGTGATGAGGTAAAACGCACGCCCAGGCGCGACCGCCACGAACGGCACCGCGCTGCGATAGAGCGTGTCGTAATAGAGCTTGTTGGTTAGGTTCTGGGCGTAGAACTTCATGGTCCAGTTCTTGTCGATCTTCTTTTCCACGAACGCGTCGAAGCGCCAGTAGCTCGGCAGTTCGTTGCCGGTGTTCGCCGCAAATGTGCCGCCATAGACCTTCGAGCGATACACCGCCTGCCCGCCCAGCTCCCAGCCGTCGTCGAACTTGTACTTGGTCAGCATGCTGAACGACTGATGCGCAACGTTGGCGAGCTGCAGGCCGATGTTGGAGGGTATGTTGCTCTGCGTGACCTTCGACTGCATCAGCACCAGGCCGCCGAAGATGCTCCAGCGGTCGGTGATCTTGCCTTCGGCCTCGATGTCGATGCCCTGGATACGGTAGGCCGCGTTCGAGGTGAGCAGGCCCGCGGCATTCGTCTCGCGTGCATTGTCCTTCGTCGTCTGGAACAGCGCCGCGGTGACCAGCAGGTGACGATCGGCCAGTTCCCACTTGGTGCCGAGTTCGGCCGCCTTGTTGATCTCCGGCCCGAGCAGAATAGGCGTGTTGGCCGGCACGCCACCGTAATCGGTGCCGGTCGCATCAAGCTCAGATCCGAACGGATTGGCCGAGGTCGCATAGGCGGCATAGACGCTGCCGATCGACATCGGTTTGTAGAGCACGCCGACGTTGTAATTGACGAGATCGGTGTTCATTTTCAGATAATTCGGCGAGTTGGTCGACGAGCTCATGTTGTAGCCGTCGTAGCGGACGCCGCCATTGACGATGATGGTGTCCTGCCAGTTCGCGGTGTCCATGACATACACGCTGCTGGTGTTGACACCGTAGCGCGTCGGGTTTCCTGCGAGCGACGGAATGCCGAATGGAATATAGGTGTACTGCGGGGCGTAGATATTGACCCCCGTCACGGCGCCGGTGCTCACGAAGGGGCTGCCGGCCAGTTCCGAGGCGAGACCGGCGTAACGGTCGATCGAGACGTTCTCGTTCGCATACTCGACGCCGAACACCGCGGTGTGCTTGATCCCGTCGGTGTCGAGCTTGAATGTGGCCTCGTTCTGGTTGGCCCACACGTCCACGTTCTGGTAGCGGCTCTGCGCGCTCGCCGTCGTCGTCCAGAGCAGCGGATTGGGGCTGGTCGTCTTCGGCCCCTGCGGCAGCGTGCCGATATAGTTCAGCAGCGAGTGCTCGCCGCGCACCTTGCTGCTCAGCGTGATGGCGTCGTTGACCTTGTACTCGATCGTGCCGGTGCCGAAGTCCTGCCGCGCGGTCTGGAAGTCGCGGTTGAGGAAGCCGTACCAGTTCTGGCGCGGAATACCGGCCGACGTCACCGGGACGTTGCCCTGCTTGTAATAGGGCACGCCGAAATCGGGGTAACCGCTGAGGTCGGTATGGACGTAGTTCGTCGTGATCTTGATGTCGTTGGTCGGGGTGTACTTGGTCGAGATGAAGCTGCCCCAGCGATCGTCGGTCACGTAGTTGCGGCCGGCGACATTGGCGTCCTGGAACAGGCCGCCCGCGCGCACCGAGAACGTCGGATCGACGACCTGGTTGACGTCGAGCGTCACGCGCTTGGTCATGTCGGTGCCGAACTCGGTATCCATTCGCTTGAAGTTGACGTCGCCCGCCTGCTTGGTGACGATGTTGATGGCGCCGCCGGCAGTGCCACGGCCTGCGTAGGACGAGGCCGGGCCGCGCAAGATTTCGATCTGCTCGGTGAAGAAGTTCTCACGGATGGATACCGCGGGATCGCGGATGCCGTCGATGAAGACGTCGTTGCGCGCATCGAATCCGCGGATGAAGAAGCGGTCGCCGAACGCGTTGCCGCCCTCGCCCGAGCCCAGCGTCACGCCGGCCGTCGAGCGCCCGATCTCCTTCAGGGTCGTGGCGTTCTTGTCCTCGAGCACTTCCTTGCTGAGCACCGTGATGGTCTTGGGCGTGTTCAGCAGCGGCTCGGGAAATTTGCCGGAGGCCTGGACGTGGTCGACCTTGTAGGGAGCCGCCGGATCAGCATAGGGATCCCCGTCCACGGCGCCGGCCGGCTCGGTGGGAGCGGCCTGCTGGGCCGCTTGCTGCCGCTGCGCGGCGCGGCGAAGCGCGTTGCGGGCGCGGATCTGCTCTGGCGTGGGTTTCGAGGCCACCGGACGCGGACGCTCGACCGGCGCATCGACCGTCACCGGCGGCAGGGTCGACTGCTGCGCCTCTGCGCTCGAAACCGACGCGACCGCGATCAAGCTCGCGACGGCCGAGACCTTCTTGCCGGAAATGCCCGCGGACTTTTCATCCATCGGAACGAACGTCGCGACCGAACGCAACGACTTCGGTGCAACCACCTGCCCCATCACTACAGCCCCAAATTTTCTTCCTGTTCGCTCATTCACTTCGATGAACGATTGGGCTGTTGGTATCGGCGGCAAAATAGTGGGTCAATGCGGGCAAGCCGCAAGAACCCTTGAATAGGTCCAGATCAAAACGATTCTAAACTGTAGTTTGAAATCGTTCTAGGTCGAGATTGGAGTCGTTCTAAAACACGCGCGAAGAATACCGCCAAATCAGCGTTGCGCGTGCAACATCAGTCGCTGCTCGGCGGCTTCATCAGCGAGAACAATTCATCGACGGTTTTCTGCGCGACCGCGCGCACGCGATCGGTACTGTCCATGCCCGCGATATTGACTCCGTTCACGACGGCTTTGATCTCGTCGCGAAAGTCGGTGAGGAAGCGCAAGGGATCGCGCTGCTCGTTGGCGACGCGCGCGATCAGTCCCGTGATCAGAATCTGACACGCGATCAGCTTGCCGTTCAGTTCGTCCATCCTGCGCTCCATGTGTGGCGGCGCCGATATGGACGATGCCGATTTTCCTGACAACAGAAACGCCGCCCGGGCGATTTAGAACCGTTCTCGCGAGCGTTAATTCCGCAGCTCCTCGCGACGCGGTCAGCCGACCTTGCGGCGAGCTTCACTTGCCTTGCCCACACCAGCTCCGAGCATTGCGCAAGCTTTGCACGCTGGTCGTTCGCGCCGGGAAAATGCAGCACTGCACACCGTCGTGTCAGAGGGCTGCCTAACCGGTACAAAGCTTTCCAATTGTTTAGGATTCTCAACCCATCGTGCTGTTTACACTGGAACTTGGCGTGTATTATACAAGCGCGCTGGAACCCTATGATTGCTCCAAAATTCGTAGCTTTGGGCATGCGAGCCGACACGAGACGATATGAAAAAGTCCCGGCCGATCCTCTGGATTCTGATCATCGCGGCCGTGGCCACCGCGGGGTACTACGGATGGCAGAAATTCGGCTCGCACGATGCCGGCAAAGCCCAGACTGCGCAGAAGGGTCCGCCGCGCGCGACCGCCGTTCCCGTGAGCGTTTCGCCGGTCCAGAAGGTCAATTTCCCGGTCTACCTGACAGGCCTCGGCACGGTTCAGGGTTTCAACACCGTACAAGTCCGGACTCGAGTTGACGGCCAGATCGACAAGATCGCTTTCACCGAGGGCCAGATCGTCAACCAGGGCGATCTGCTGGTCGAGATCGACCCCCGACCGTTCCAGGCCGTGCTCGACCAGGCCAAGGCCAAGAAGCAGCAGGACGAGGCGAATCTCGCCAACGCCAATCTCGACCTTCAGCGCTACACCAAGCTCGGCGAATTCGCGACGCGGCAGCAGACCGACACCCAGCGCTCCACCGTCGCCCAGCTCACCGCCCAGATCGCCGCCGACGAAGCCGCGATCTTCAACGCCCAGACGCAGCTCGACTACACCCAGGTCAAGGCGCCGATCACCGGCGTCGCGGGCCTGCGCCAGGTCGACATCGGCAACATCGTCAACGCCGTGACGCAGACGGGCATCGTCACGATCTCGCAGGTCGAGCCCATCGCGGTGATCTTCACCGCGCCCGAAGACCAGCTCCCCTATATCAGCGAAGGCCAGAAGGCCGGCGCGCTCAAGGTGATCGCCTTCACCACCGACGGCAAGAAGACGCTGGCCGAGGGCAAGCTCGCCGTCATCAACAACCAGGTCGACACGACCAGCGGGACTATTCGGCTCAAGGCGGTGTTCGACAACAAGGACCACTCGCTCTGGCCCGGCCAATCGGTGTCGACGCGCCTTCTGGTGCGGACGCTGAAGGACGCGACCGTGGTTCCGGATGACGCGGTCCAGCATTCGACCAACGGGCTCTACGCCTACACCGTCAATCAGGACAACAAGGCCGAAGTGCACAAGATCAAGGTCAGCTACGCCATCGACGGCCGTTCGGTCGTCGACGAAGGGCTGAGCCCCGGTCAGCAGGTGATCACCGGCGGTCAATTCAAGGTGCAGCCCGGAAGCCTCGTCTCGACGACGGTGGCAAGTTCGAATCCAAGCCAGAACAAGGTACGACAGGAATGATCGGGGGCGGGATTTCGGCACCTTTCATCCGTTATCCCATCGGCACCTCGCTGCTGATGGCCGGCATTCTCTTCGTCGGTCTCGTGGCCTATCCGCTGCTGCCGGTCGCGCCGCTGCCGCAGGTGGACTTCCCGACCATCCAGATCACGGCCAACCTGCCGGGCGGCAGCCCGGAGACGATGGCCTCGTCGGTGGCGCAGCCGCTGGAGCGCCAGTTCGCCCAGATTCCCGGCATCGCCCAGATGACCTCGACGAGCTATCTGGGCACCGCGTCGATCACCATCCAGTTCGACCTCAACCGCAGCATCGACGGCGCCGCCAACGACGTGCAGGGCGCCATCAACGCCGCAAGCGGCCAGCTGCCGAAGAACCTGCCCTCGCCGCCGACCTACCGCAAGGTCAACCCGGCCGACGCGCCGATCCTGCTGTTGTCGGCGACCTCCGAGACGCTGCCTTTGACCAGCGTCAGCGACGCGGTCGACGCCCAGCTCGCCCAGCAGATCAGCCAGCTCTCGGGCGTTGCGCAGGTCTTCATCGGCGGCCAGCAGAAGCCGTCCATCCGCGTGCAGATCGACCCTGCGAAACTCGTCGCCAAGGGCCTGTCGCTGGAGGACGTGCGCAGCCAGATCGCGATCACCACGGTCGACAGCCCCAAGGGCAATATAGACGGCGAAAAGCGCGCCTACACGATCTACGCCAACGACCAGCTCACCCAGTCCAAGGACTGGAACGACGTCATCATCGCCTATCGCAACGGCGGTCCCTTGCGAATCCGCGACATCGGCCAGGCCGTCAGCGGCCCCGAGGACGCCAAGCAGGCGGCCTGGGCCAACGGCAAGCGCGGCGTGTTCCTGGTGGTGTTCAAGCAGCCGGGCGCCAACGTCATCGAGACCGTCGACCGGATCAAGGCGACTCTGCCCCGGCTGGTGGCGGCGATCCCGCCCGCGATCAAGATCGAGGTGATCAGCGATCGCACCACGACCATCCGCGCCGCGGTCGAAGACGTCCAGTTCACGCTGCTCCTGACCATTGCCCTCGTGGTCATGGTCATCTTCATCTTCCTGCGCAGCTTCTGGGCGACTGTCATTCCCACCGTCACGGTTCCGCTGGCGCTGCTGGGCGCGTGCGCGCTGATGTGGGTGTTCGGCTATTCGCTCGACAATCTGTCGCTGATGGCGCTCACCATCGCGGTCGGATTCGTCGTCGACGACGCCATCGTGATGCTCGAGAACATCACGCGCTACATCGAGGAAGGCGAATCTCCCCTCGCCGCCGCCTTCAAGGGTTCCAAGGAAATCGGCTTCACCATCGTGTCGATCAGTGTCTCGCTGGTCGCCGTGCTGATTCCGCTGCTGCTGATGGGCGGCATCATCGGGCGCCTGTTCCGCGAATTCGCCGTCGTGCTGGCCATGACGATCTTCGTCTCGATGTTCGTGTCGCTGACGCTGACGCCGATGATGGCCTCGCGCTTCCTGCGCGCCCATGGCGAGGTGACCCACGGCAAGTTCTATCAGTGGAGCGAGCGCGCCTTCGAGGGGATGCTGCGCGGCTACGAATATATTCTCGATCACGCCCTGGCCTGGCGGCGCACCACGCTCGTGATCTTCTTCGCCACACTCGGCCTGTCGATCTACCTGTTCGTCCTGATCCCGAAGGGCTTCTTCCCGCAGCAGGACGTCGGCCTGATCACCGCGACTTCCGAAGCCTCCCAGGATATCTCGTTCGCCGAGATGCAGCGGCGTCAGGTCGAGCTCGGCAAGATCGTGATGGACGATCCTGACGTCGCCACGATCGCGATGAACATCGGTGGCAGCGGCCGCGCCGGCAACAACGGCAACATGTTCATCACCCTGAAGCCGCGTAACGATCGCAAGGCATCGGCGCAGGAGATCATTGCCCGGTTGCGTCCCAAGCTCGAGAAGGTTTCCGGCGCCCGCCTCTACATGCAGGCGGCCCAGGACGTCCGGCTCGGCGGCCGGCCGACGCGCACGCAATTCGAGTTCACGCTGCAGGATGCCGATCTTGCCGAGCTCAATGACTGGGCGCCCAAGATCCTCGCCAAGATGCAGACGCTGCCGCAGCTGCGCGACGTCGCCACCGACCAGCAGACGCAGGGCACCACGGTCCAGCTCAAGATCAACCGCGACACCGCATCGCGCTACGGCATCCAGCCGCAGCTGATCGACGACACGCTGTATGACGCCTTCGGACAGCGGCAGGTCACGCAGTATTTCACCCAGCTCAACACCTATAAGGTGATCCTCGAGATCCTGCCGGAGATGCAGGGCAATCTCGACAGCCTGAACAAGCTCTATCTGAAATCGCCGCTGACGGGCGACCAGGTGCCGCTGTCGACCTTTGCGACCTGGACCACCGATCCGGTCCGCCCGCTTTCGATCAGCCACCAGGGCCAATTCCCGGCGATCACGATCAGCTTCAACCTCGCGCAAGGCGTCGCGCTCGGCCAGGCGACGGAGGCTGTGCAGAAGGCAATGGCCGATCTCGGTGCGCCGCCGACGCTGAACTCGAGCTTCCAGGGCACCGCGCAGGCCTTCCAGCAGTCGCTCGGCACCGTGCCGCTGCTGATCCTCGCAGCCCTTGTCGTGGTCTATCTGATCCTCGGCATTCTCTACGAGAGCTACATCCATCCGATCACGATTCTGTCGACCCTGCCCTCGGCCGGCGTCGGCGCGCTTCTGATCCTGATGGCGGCCGGCTTCGACTTCAGCCTGATCGCGCTGATCGGCATCATCCTCCTGATCGGCATCGTGAAGAAGAACGGCATCATGATGGTCGACTTCGCCATCGCGGCCGAGCGTGACGAGCACAAGACGCCTGAAGAGTCGATCCGCCAGGCCGCGCTGCTGCGCTTCCGCCCGATCATGATGACGACGATGGCCGCGCTGCTCGGCGGCGTGCCGCTGATGCTCGGCCACGGCACCGGCGCCGAGATCCGCCAGCCGCTCGGCTACGCCATGGTCGGCGGCCTGATCGTCAGCCAGGCGCTGACGCTGTTCACCACGCCTGTCGTCTATCTCTATCTCGACAAGCTCAACAACTGGTTCTCGGGCTGGGGCCGTTCGGGTGACGGCGAAGGCCAGGAGGCACCCGAGCACGGCACCGTCAAGGAAGCCGCCGAGTAATCTTGCGCCGCGGCTCCCGCGACGCTACAGCGAGGCCCTCGGTTCACGCCAACGCGGTTTCGCCATGCTGATGCAATCCAGACTTGTCGTCCTCGCTGCTGCTCTCCTGTTGCCGACCGGCGCCGCCTATGCCCAGCAGGGCGCCAAGAAGAATGCCGCTCCTCCCGCCGCACAGCCAGCGCCTGCCCCGACGCAGCAACAGGCAGAAGGCGCTCCGGCGCAGCAACCCGGCTGGATCGCGCGCTGCAGCAGCGTGAGCCGCGACGCACCGCTCGAATGCGCCATGGAGCAGAACGCGGTGCTGACCAAGACCGGCCAGACCGTCGTCCTGATCAACATCCGCATTGCGCCCGACACCCGCACGCCGATGGCGTTGCTGCAATTGCCGCTCGGCCTCAACATTCCCGTCGGCGCCAAGCTCCAGGTCGACGAGGGCAGGACGGTCGACCTCCAGATCCAGACCTGCGAGAATCGCGGCTGCTATGCCTCGACGCCGATCGCGCCGGATCTGGTTGCGGCCCTGAAGTCAGGCAAGCAGTTGAAGGTCTCCTTCCAGAACATGGCCAAGGAGACGATCGCGATCCCGATGCCGCTCAACGATTTCGCGGCGGCCTACGACAAGATCAAGTAGCGGGTCTCTCTCGCCTGCACGCGCAGAGCTACGCCTTTGCAAGAGGAGGCGGTCGAGCTGTGGTTGCGGCAATCCTTCGAGACGCCCGCGTCCGCAGGCTCCTTCAGGATGAGGTTCTGCTGTGCGGCGAAATCTTAGACCCTCATGGTGAGGAGCCCGCGAACGCGGGCGTCTCGAACCATGAAGGCCAAGGACTCTCCTACTGCCGCGCCATCTGCGCGTTGCCGACGGCATCGCCGTCGAGCTTTTGGTCGTTGTGCATAGTGACGGTAACGCGCAGCAGCCGTCCCCTAAACTCGAACGGCGCCTCGTAATGCGAGACGGGGCTGCCGCGATCGCGGCCGATATCGAGGCCGGACCACGAGATCAGCGTGTGGAAACCAAGCTGGGTCTGGAGCGAACCCGCCGGCTCGCCGTCGATCAGCAGCGTATATTCGGACACGCCGGTGCGCGCCCCCTTCGCCGGCGCCTCCTTGCGTACGAGACGCTCGACATGCACGCCGAGCCGCCGCACGCCTGATGGCACCCTGCGGTCGGAGCGCACAATCTGGTGGCTGCCGCCGATGTTGAGGTCGTGCACCAGATGGCCGTCGCTGATGTAGAGGCTGTAGCCCGACGTCGCATCGCCGTGCGAGATCAGCACACCGTTTGCGCTCGTCTCGCCGATCTCGACATGCGCCTCGATCGTGTAGCTGCGGCTGCGCACATCAGGCGCGACGTCGGTCGGCACGTGCCCCATGCCGGCATGAAAGACGAAATGATGGCGCGCGCCGTGGAAGCGCGCGGCGTTCTCGGCAAAGCGCGGCCCAAAGCGGTCGTCGAGCGGCAGCACGTTGTGCTTCTCGGCTTCCGCCCACCACGTCGCCACCATCTGGCCGAGGCGCCCCGGCTCCTTTGCCGCGAGGTCGTTGGTTTCTGAGAAATCCTCGTCGAGGTGAAACAGCTCCCATTTGTCGTTCTCGAACGGCGTGCCCGGCGGATGGAAGGCGACCGCCTTCCATCCGCCATGCCAGAGGCCGCGATGACCGAACATCTCGAAATACTGCGGCGAGCTTTTTGAGGGCGCGGAGGCATCCGTGATCGAGCGCGCGAAGCTCTCGCCTTCGAGCGGCATCTGCGGGCAGCCGGCAATCTCGCTGGGCGACTCGATGCCGATCAGCTCCAGGAGCGTCGGCGTGAGATCACAGGCGTGCACGAACTGGTGCCGCAGCTCGCCCTTGCCCGCGATCTTCTTCGGCCAGTTTATGACGAAGGGATCGCGGATGCCGCCACCATGGGTGTTCTGCTTGTAGCGGCGCAGCGGCGTGTTCGAGGCCATCGCCCAGCCATGAGGGAAATTGCTGTGCGTATCGGGCCCGCCGATGTCGTCGATACGGGCGAGTTTCTCGGCGATCGGCTCCGGCTTGAAGTTGAACGGTCCCATTGCATTGACGAAGCCGAGCGGCCCGCCCTCCTGGCTCGCGCCGTTGTCGGACATCACGATGATCACCGTGTTGTCGCGGATGCCGGCCGTCTCCAGGAATGAGATGAGGCGCGCCAGATGGCGATCGGAGTGGTCGAGCATGCCGGCGAATGCCGCCTGCAGGCGCGTGAAGACACGGCGCTCGTCGGCCGAATGCTCCTCCCAAGCCTTCACGCCGTCGTTGCGCGCCGGCATCCGCGTGTCCTGCGGCACCAGCCCCATCGCCTTCTGGCGCGCCAGACGCTGCTCGCGCTCGATGTCCCAGCCGTGCGCGAATTCGGCGTCGTAGCTCCTGATGATATCGGCCGGCGCCTGATGCGGCGCGTGGCAGGCGCCCAGCGCGACCCAGGTGAGCCAGGGAATATCAGGACGATCGGCGAGGTGATCGCCGATGAAGCGGATCGACTGGTCGATCAGGTCTTCGGTCAGATGATAACCGTCGGCATAAGTGCCCGGAGGATCGATATGCGTGTTGTCGGAGACGAGCTCGGGGGCATACTGGTCGGTCTCGGCATCGAGGAAGCCGTAGAAGCGATCGAAACCGCGCCCGAGCGGCCAGCCGTCGAACGGGCCGGTCGCACCACTCTCGGTCAGCGGCGTGACGTGCCATTTGCCGACCATGTAATTGCGATAGCCGTGGGAGCGCAGCATCTCGGCGAGCGTCCCCGCCTCGCGTGCGATCTTGCCGCGGTAGCCGGGATAGCCGGAATCGAAGTTGGCGAGGCATCCTACACCGACCGAATGATGGTTGCGCCCGGTGAGCAGCGCCGCCCGCGTCGTCGAGCACATCGCCGTGGTGTGGAAGCCGGAATAGCGCAGGCCTTCGGCGGCGAGCCGGTCGATGGTCGGCGTTTTGATCGCCGAGCCGTAGCAGCCGAAATCGGAGAAGCCGACGTCGTCGAACAGCACGACCAGGATGTTCGGCGCGCCCTCGGGTGGCCTTGGCGCATCCGGCCACCAGGGTTTCGACTCCGCAACCGTCTTGCCGACGGTGCCGCGGAACGGCGTGCCGCTGCCTGCGCTCATCTGCTCCTCCCTGCTCAGCCGGTGAAGGGCCGCGGTTGACCCGCCCCCTGTCCTAGGCCTAAATTATAATCCGAATTATGATTATAATTTTGGGAGGATGCAAGCACTGATGCCGCCAGTGTCTGAGGAACGGGAGCTTCCTGATTTCGACCTGCCGGGCGTCGCCCCCTCGCGCCAGAAGCGCAGCCGGGAGACGACGCTGGCGCTGCTGCGCGCCGGCGCCGACATGCTGAGGACGCGAAGCCTTGCCGAACTCTCGATCGAGACGCTCTGCGCTGAAGTCGGGGCCACCGTCGGCGCCTTCTACAGCCGCTTCGAGAGCAAGGAGGCCTATTTCAACGCGCTGATGGCGCTCGCCGCGCGCGATGGCGAGCAGCGGCTCAAGGAAACCGGAAGCGCCGCATCGAAAAATGCCGGCCTCGACGAACTCTGCCAGATCGTCGTCACTGGCATCATCGTCTGGATGCGCAATCACGAGGGCGTGCTGCGCGCCGCGCTTCAGCACGACGACACCCGCCCGGACAAATGGACGCCGTTCAAGGCCCTCGCCCGCGCCACCACCGAGCGCGCCACCCCTGTCCTGCTGCCGGCGATGGGCAAGGGTCGCACGACCGCCAAGAAGCGCACCATCGCATTCGGCTTCCAGGTCGTGCTTGGCACGCTGGTGAATTCGATCCTCAACGATCCCGGCCCGCTCTCGCTTCGATCGAAAGAGATGGAGACGCGGCTCGCCAATTGCCTGTTGCGGCTGCTTCAGGCGGAGGTCGATCACCCTACCCCGAGATAGGCCTTCTGCACCTGCGGGTCTTCGGCGAGCGCAGCCGCCGTGCCTGACAGCACGCTCTTGCCGACCTGGAGCACGGTGGCGAAATCCGACGCCTCCAGCGCGAGCTCGATCGACTGCTCGGCGAGCAGGATGGTCAGGCCCTCGCGATGCAGACGGCCGAAGGTTTCGTACATGGACTCGACCACTGCCGGCGCGAGGCCGAGCGAGGGCTCATCCAGCATCAGCAGTTTCGGGTCGCTCATCAGCGCGCGGCCGACCGCGAGCATCTGCCGCTCGCCGCCGGACATGGTGCCGGCGCGCTGGTTGCGGCGCTCCTTCAACCGCGGAAATATCTCGTAGACGCGTTCGAGCAGCGTGGCGTGGCGCGACTTGTCGTGCAGCGGCGTTGCGCCGAGCATCAGATTGTTCTCGACGCTCTGCTGCACGAACAGACGCCAGCCTTCCGGCGACAGCGCCAGCCCCTTGCGTACGATCGAAAAGGCCTTCTGGCCCACGATGTCCTCGCCGCGGAAGCTGATCGATCCGGAATGCACGGGAATGAGGCCGGCGATCGCGTTCAGCGTCGTGGTCTTGCCACCGCCATTGGAGCCGAGCAGCGCAACGACGCTGCCTTCCGGCACCTCGAGCGACATGTCGGAGACACCGATGAGGTCGCCGTAGCGCACCTCGAGGTGCTCGATCCTGAGGAGCGCCCCGCTCATAGGTCCGGCCCGCCCATCAGCTCGACCGGCGTGTGGCCGGCCACCGCCTTCGCGGCACGGGTGCCGAGATAGGCGGCGATCACGGCGGGGTTGGAGGTGACCTCGCGCGGCGAGCCGCGGGCGATCTCCTTGCCCTGGTGGAATACCATCACCCGGCTTGCGAGCGACATGATCACTTCCATAATGTGCTCGACGATGACGAGCGTGATGCCGGAGCGATGAATGTCGCGCACGAGATCGATGGCGAGCTTCACCTCGTTGGCGTTAAGGCCCGCCATGGCCTCGTCGAGCAGCAGCACCTTTGGCTCGGTCGCCAGCGCCCGCGCAATCTCCAGCCGCTTGCGGCCCGGCGTGCCGAGCGAGCGCGCCGGCGCATCCGCAAGCCGGCTCATGCCGACGCGCCCCAGCACCGCACGCGCCCAGGTCTCGGCCTCGGTGCGATGCGAGGTGCGCAGGAAAGCGCCGATCATGACGTTCTCGAGCACCGTCATGCCCTCAAAGGTCTGCGGCACCTGGAAGGTGCGGGCGAGCCCAAGCCCGGCGCGCTGCTCCGGCGTGAAGTCGGTGATGTCGCTCCCCTCGAACAGCACGCGGCCCGAGGTGGTCTTGAGGTCGCCGGTGAGGCAATTGAAGAAGGTGGACTTGCCCGCGCCGTTCGGCCCGATCAGGCCGAGAATGTCACCCTGCTCCAGCGTTACGGACGCATCGTCGACCGCCCTGAAGCTGCCGAACGCCTTTGTGATCCCGCGCGCCTCAAGGAGCATGGCCCGCTCCCGTGTCAGATTTGGGCTTGCTGCGCCGCGTGAACAGGCTGAGCAGGCCGCCCGGCTGGAAGCGCGCGATCACCACGATGATCGCGCCATAGACCACGAAGGTAAGCCCGGCGCCCTTGCCGCCGAGCCAACTGTTGGAGATCTCCTCCAGCGGCACGAGGATCGCTGCGCCCACCAGCGGCCCGAACAGCAGCCCTGCTCCGCCCAGCGCCGCCATGATCAGGATTTTCACCGAGATCAGGATGCCGAGGCCGGACTCGGGATCGACGAAGCCGAACATCATTGCATAGAGCGCGCCGGCAACGCTGGTCAGCGCCGCGCTCAGCATGAACGCGTAGAGCTTGGTGCGGCTGGCAGGCGCGCCGAGCGAGCGCGCGGCCCGCTCGGAATCCTTGATCGCGCGCAGGTAAAATCCCATCCGGCTGTTGGTCATCCACCAGGTGATGAACAGCGTGATCGCGAGGATGACGAGGAAGAGATAGTAGTACGGCAGCGACGACAGGAACGAGAGATCGAAGATGTTGCGCGGCACGGCGGGGCCCGAGAGGCCGACGGCCGCACCGAGCCATTCGGTGTTGGTGACGATCAGCCGCATGGTCTCGGCCACCGCGATCGTCGCCATGCTGAAGTAATGGCCCGACAGCCGCAGCGTCGGCACCCCGACGATCGCGGCAAGCCCGACCGCGAGCACGATCCCGCCGGGAATGCCGAACAGCGGCGACAGGCCGAATTTTGCGTAGGAGCCCATCGCGGCATAGGCGCCGCAGCCGAAGAACACGACATGGCCGACCGAGACCTGGCCGGCATAGCCGCCGACGATGTTCCAGGCGGATGCTGCGATCGCATAGAGCAGCACCAGCGCGCCCAGTCGCTGCTGGAACGGCGAGGACAGCAGCAGCGGATAGGCAATCGCGACCGCTGCGATGACCGAAAGCCAGATCAGGCGCCGCATCACATCTTCCCCATCAGGACTTACCCATCAGGCCTTGCGGCCGGAACCAGAGGAAGAAAAGGAACAGGAGATAGACGACGATGTCCTTGTAGACCGCGCCGATCAGATAGCCGGAGAGCGACTCGATGACGCCGATCAGCAGGCCCGCGACGAGCGCGCCGGGCACGCTGCCGAAGCCGCCGAGCGACACCGTGACGAAGGCCACGATGCCGAGCGTCTCACCGACCGTCGGCACGATGTAGAAGAAGTTCGCGATCAGCGCGCCGGCAAGGCCGGTGGCACCGGCCGCGATCGCCCAGGCGATCGCCTGCATGGTGTCGGGGCGAATGCCCATGAGCTGGGCGGCGGTCGCATCCTCCGCTACCGCCAGCATCTTGGAGCCGAGCGAAGTGCGCGTCAGGAGAAGATGCAGTCCGAATGTCACCAGCAGCGCGACGACGCCGGCAAGGAGCCGCGAGGCCTCGACGCGCAGGCCGGCAAATGCATACGTGCCGCCAACGATGTTTGGCGGCATCGACAGGAAGTTGGCGCCGAACCACCAGAACACGGAATAGCGCAGCAGCAGCGCGAGCCCGAAGGTGCCGAGGATCTGCGCCAGCATCGGCCCTTTCATGATGTCGCGGATCAGGGCGAAATAGACCACGACGCCGACGGTCGCGAGCACCAGCGTCGCCAGCGGCGCGCCGAGGATCGGCCCTCCCCCCATCAGGGTGTAGACGACATAGGCGACGTACATGCCGAGCATGACGAGGTCGCCATGCGCGAAATTGACGATGTTCATCATGCCCCACACCAACGTAAGGCCCGACGAAAACAAGGCGTAGACGGCGCCAAGCAGAAGCCCGCCGACAATCACCTGCACGAGAACAAAGGACATGAGCTGCGTTGCTCTGATCAAATTTGCAAAAAAGGCGGGGCATGTGGCCCCGCCTTCAAACAATCTCACCAGCCCCTGTAGGGCAGCACCGGTGCCTTCTCGGCATTGGCCTTCGGCCACACCGCGACATAGTTCTCGCCATCCTGAAGCTGGATGATGGCGCCGGACGCCAGGATGTTCTGGCCCTTGTCGTCGAACTTCACGCCCTTGTAGCCGATCATGAGCTGATCGGGCTTCAGGTCCGTCGCCTTCAACGCGGCCTGGATCTTGGCCGGGTCGGTCGAGCCGGCGCGATCGATAGCCTCGGCCAGCACGAAGAAGCCCTGCATCTGCCGCGCCACCGTGTCATCCATGTCCTCGCCGCTCTTCTTCTTGTACATGCCGGCGATGATGGCGGACGGCGAGCCGGACGGGCCCACGACCCAGGACGAGCGATTGAAGACGCCTTGCGAAATCTTGCCGACCGCCTTGGTGAAGGACGGGTCGGAGTAGCCGGCGTCGTCGGCCAGCAGCACGGCCGGCTTGTAGTCGAGCGACTGCATGGTCTTGGCGAACAGGATCGCGTCCGACGTGTAGCTGATCATGATGACGACGTCGGGCTTCTTGTCCTTGAGCTGGAGCACCTGGCCCTGCACGTCGGTCGCATTGACGGGATAGGCGACGTCGAGCGCGATCGGCTGGCCCTTCTCCTTGAAGGCGCCGGCAATCGTGTTGGCGACCGAAGTTCCGTATTCGGTGTTGTCATGGACCAGCGCGACGCTGTCGGTCCTGGCGCCCTGCGCCTTGATGTCGGCGAGGAAGTCGACATAGATCTTGGCGAAATCGGTCGCGATCGGCGTGGTGCGGAAGAACCATTTGAAGCCACGCTCGGTGAGATTGGCGGCGACCGACTCGGAATTGAGATAGGGCACGCCGTATTTCTCGGCGATCGCGCTCGATGTCAGGGTGATGCCGGACTGATAGGCGCCGAACACGGCCGCCACCTTCTCTTCCGTGATCAGACGCAGCGCCTGGTTCTGGCCTGTTGCGGGATTGCCCTGGTTGTCGGCGATGACCACCTCGACCTTGGCGCCGCCGAGGCCAGCAAGGCCGGCGTTCTTGGCCAGCGGGAAACTGCCGAGTTCGGGGTGGGCGTTGTTGATGATGTCGGTGGCAACGTCGAGCGCCGCCTTGGCATGCGCCCCGATTGAGGCGGTGCCGCCGGACATCGGCATGATCACGCCGATCTTGACGACCTTGTCCTGGGCCTGCGCGCCTGAGGCAAACGCAAGCGACATCGCGGCCGCGCAAAGCAGCCCGGTGACGTGCTTCAAATTCATGAAATCAGACCTCCCAAAGGGTTTCCCCGACCAAGGTTTTTTGGAAGCTGTGGCGGGCGCCCGCTTCCGTTTGATTATGCCTGGCGGACGAGAGGATGGCATGCCAGCCGAATACCGGCAAGGTGAGACGGCTTGCCACGATGCTGCATAGAAGCAGCGAACGCGCCGGGCGCCGGCAGCGCTCAATCTTGCGTCGTTCAATATGGGAAGGACAACTGCGCCGGCGTTTTCCGCAATAAGGCGGGCAAGGCAGGGACTCGCGGCCCGCGTGGAGCGCGAGAGAAATGCGGGACGGCGCGGACCCGGATTTCGCTTGCGCTCGATCCGGGCTACAAGCCGCGCCGTTTACTGCCGACAGTCGCCGCCGTCAGCCCGTCGCGTCGCTGGCCCTCAGCAGCATCGTGAAGCCGCCATAGATCATGCGCTTGCCGTCGAAGGGCATGTCGGCGCCCTTGAACCGCGCATCGGCCATTACCTTCTTGTTGACGGCATCGCGGGTCTCCCGGTCGCGGTAGACGATCCAGGAAAACACCACGACCTCATCCTCCTTCGCCATCACCGCGCGCGGAAACGAGGTGAGTTCGCCATAGGGAACGTCGTCACCGATGCATTCGACATAGTCGAGCGCGCCGTGCTCCATCCACACCGCGCAGGCCATTCGCGCCAGCGCCTTGTAGGCCTCGATCTTGTCCTTCGGCACGGCGAGCACGAAACCATCGACATAAGGCATCACGGATCTCCTTGGGTTGTGTGTCCCAAGGACGATCCGGCCCGCGCCGATCCGACCCGCGAAGCCGATTTCGAGATGAGGCAAACCGTCGCGAACGGCGGCACGTCAAACCACGGCGCCGTGCAGTCCGGATGGCGATGGCGGCAATCTTGTCCGGGGAAAACGCCCGGGCGCCCTGGGAACAGTGCCTGGAGCTGGCTGGGGAACCTGGACCCTGAGAACCCCCAGAAAAAAATCAACGATTTCAATAACAGCATGAAAGAGAACGCCTTTTCACGCTGATTGGTTACGAGTAGTGGTTACGAGTCACGGTTACGAGGACTCGAATGTCGATCGCTACGAACATCCAAAAACGTCCTGGTCGCACGTCCTATTATGTCCGCGTCGGTGTGATGTTGCCGCCGATCAGCGCATACCTAATGACCTCGGCGAGGTCGGATTGGCTGAAGGAACGCGCGAACATGCGATTGCTGAGCGCGCCGATGGGGCCGCACTTCTTTTCAAGCTCTTCAACCATGGGGTTGGTAAGGTGGAACGTGTGTTCGCCGTCACCAAAGAACGCGGTATAGGAGAGATCAGCCATCAGCCGGCCTCCCCGAATGCGGTTTCGATCGAGCCGGCGCTGTCCGCATAGACGCTGATGTCCTCAACGTCGGACCACACTTCGATCGGCGTAGAGCCGACCATGCACTCGCCGTAGATCAGAGGGATCGCATTCCCTTGCTGGCCGGAATTGCCGATGTTGCCGCCGTTCACGTTGAGGCCGTTGGACGCTTGTGTCTCCTGACCGGCAGGCTTCGCGAGCAGCGTTGACGCTCCAGACAGTGCGAGGCCAAGGCCAAGCGCTGCCACGGTGCCGTAGCTCATGCCACCGACGAGCGGAACGCCGCTAAGCGCGCTGATGGGCGCTGCGAGCATGCCCCCGGAAAGGAAGATTGCGCCGCCGACAAGAGCAGCGCCGAGAACGATCTTGGTGGTGCCTTTTGCCGTGTTGGATGAGGCGCCTTTCGCGACCGGGATGATGTGAAGATCAGCGAGACCGAGGTTGAACTGGTTCACGAGATCGAGGTCGAGCTGCATTCCGTTGCGCTTGTCGCCGCGCACGATCTTGTAATAGCCCTCTTCAATCGCCTTCACGAAACGACCTGGAAACGCACAATTGAGCGCGCGCAACGCTTCGCCGGCCGTCATCACGTCAAAGCGATGGGACGCGCCGAAGTCTTTGGCGAGCTTGCCATGGAGATGAACGGTGCGAAGCATCAGGCGGCCTCTTGACTATTGTTGTTGCCAGCATTGAGCGCGCCGCCGGCATGTGCAGATGACGTGTTGAAGTTTTCGAACACGTCGCCGCCTTCGTAAGCAGGCAGGCCGAAGCCGATCTGGCGCGCTTCGTTCGGATTCAAAATGCGTGCGGATACCGCGACGCTAAGCGCGTTGGCTCGCGCTTGCAGGTCGGCGCGGGCGAAGCCATCGATGTTGAATTCGATCGCATACTGTTTGCGCTCTTCCGGCGTCAGAAGCTTCAACTCAAGCTCTTGCTCGAAGGACTTCAGCCGGGGCAACAAAGCTTGCGAAAGGAATTCTTGGCCGATCGATTCAATCGAGCGGGGCTGGGCGCGATCGACCTGCATCAGCAGGTGGAGCGGCACGCGAAACAATCGCGCGATCTCAGCGACTGCATACGTCCGCATTTCGAGGAACTGAGAATCGACGCTGTTGAACGTGAGTGGTTGCCAAGATGCGTCGGCGGGAAGAACGGCGGTGCCGCCGGCCTTGTCGCCGCCCTGCGATGCCTGCCAAGCGGCCTTTGCCGCCACCAGGGTTGGTTCCGCTATGGTGCCCTTGAGGCTCAACACGCCGCTGGGGCGTGCGGCGTTGCCAAAGAGGCGCGATGCATGGCGTTCAAGCACGAGGGCGAGCGCGATGGCGTCCCTGCCCTCGCCGACTAGACCGAGCGAGGGGTCATAGGCCGGGGTCGGAATGTGGATGATGTCCGCTGCCGGGATCTCGCGGCTGTTAAGTTTGTATGTCGGTTCGGGATCGCTGTAGTCGACGGCAACGGGGAGCGTGCGCGGGTCGAGCCGGATCAGTTCAGCGGGCTTGCCGCCATCAACGCGATTGATCAGCGCGAAGCCGCCATGCGGCTGCAACAGCGCATCGGCCATGAGCTGGGTGCGAAACAGCGCGGCCGGCGTCCAGGCGTTCGGCGCGTCGTGGAGCAGCGCATAAAGCGGATGGTCGGTGGCCTTCTCTTTGCCGCCATCCGGGAGCCGCTTGTAAACGTGAAGGGGAAGAGAACCGGCCGCCTCACTGATCGAGCGCACCGCGCACGCGACTGGTGCGCACGTCATGGCCGTGTAGGGCGTGACGGTCACGCCTGCCAGCGTCGGCCTCGCGCCGAACAGGTCGAACAGCCACGGCTCTGGCGAGGAGATGCCAGAGGCGGCTTTGGTCTCGATACCGAGAAGGGATTTGAAACGGGACGCGATCGACAAAAGGACAACACAGAGAGGTTGGCCCGCCGGTAAGGCGAGCGAAGGAGCGGGTCTCTGTGTGCAACTTTGTTTCGGAATCTAATCCGACAACGCAAGAATATGATGTGGGATAATTGTGGCGATAATGAGTCCGGTTACGCGGGGTGATGCCGAAAAGCGGTTACGAGTGGCACCGTTTTCGACTGCCCTGGACCGCTATAAGTTATTGATCTAACTGGCAGAACGGTGTTCTGGCTGGGGAACCTGGATTCGAACCAAGACAAACAGAGTCAGAGTCTGTTGTGCTACCGTTACACCATTCCCCAACGGAATAGCCAAACAAATTCAATGGCTTACTGACTTGTTCGGCTCCGGCCGGAAGCGCGTTTGGCGCAAATCACGGCTCAGGCGTGGCAGCGTTCTACCTGCTCGGCCTTGGGCTGGCAAGCGCTGCGGTGCACTGGCCTGTGAACCCGGCGGCGAGGCCAGGGACAGGCCTGTCAGGCCTGTTCCGGTGCGACCGTGGCGAGGCCGGTTTCGATGATCGTGATCTCCTTGCTGACCTGCGCGATGGCCTGCCTCGGGACGACACCGGTGACCGATACCAACTGCCGAAGGAGATTCTGGCGATGCGCCAGGATGTCGTGGAGGGCATCGCTCGCATTGCGTCACCTGCCCGATCGTCGAAGCCGCGTGCTAGACACCGACATCAGCTTGCGGTCATGGCAACCGCGACGCCGCAATGGGATACGATGGAGATCGCGATGCAGCGAGGATTACCCGCAGACGTCCCTGACCTGGATTACGGCTCGATCGGCGCACTGCTCGGCGCCTTGCTCGCGCGCAAGATGTCGGCATCGGAGTTGCTCGAGTACACGATTGCGCGAATCGAGGCGCTGGATCGAGAGATCAACGCCATCGTCGTTCGCGATTTTGATCGCGCAAGAGAGGCAGCGCGAGCCGCCGATGCCGCGCTTGGTCGCGGCGAGCGACGGCCCCTCCTCGGCATACCCGTGACACTGAAGGAGCCCTTCAACGTCGCGGGCCTGCCAACCACCTGGGGCTTTCCGCATTTCAGGGATTTCCAGCCGGCAGAGGATGCGCTGATCGTCTCCCGGCTGAAGGCGGCGGGCGCAATCATCATCGGCAAGACCAATATCCCGATCGGTCTCAGGGATTTCCAGAGCTACAACGAGATTTACGGGACCACGAACAACCCTTGGGACCTCGGGCGTTCGCCCGGAGGCTCCTCGGGCGGATGCGGAGCGGCCCTGGCCGCGGGGTTCGGTCCGCTCTCGATCGGTTCGGACATTGGCGGCTCGATCCGTGTGCCCGCACATTTCTGCGGCGTCTTCGGACACAAGCCGAGCCTCGGCTTGGTCCCGTTGCGGGGATACAGCCTGCCGCCGGCGCCACCCGTTCCAGGCCAGGGCGACCTTGCCGTGATTGGACCGATGGCGCGCTACGCCTCCGACCTCGCATTGTCGCTCGACGTGATCGCCGGCCCGGACGAAGCGCGTGACGGCATCGGCTATCGCCTTGCCCTGCCCGCGCCCCGGCATGACAATCTCAAGGACTTCAGGATCCTCGTCATCGATACCCATCCGCTGATGCCGACGGGTGAAGCCGTGCGTTCGGCCATCGGGCGACTGGCCAGCCGGCTCGAGAAGTCAGGCGCGAAGGTCGCACGCTCAAGCGCGGCGCTACCCGATCTTGCGGAATCCGCGCGTCTCTACATGAAGCTGTTGAACGCAGCCCGCAGCCCACGCCTGACACCGGAGGCCCTCGCCGAGGCGCAGGGACTGGCCGCCGCCCTGGCGCCGGACGACCGCAGCCTGCAGGCCGAACGCACACGCGGCTGGGCCATGATTCATCGAGAGTGGCTGGCAACCGATGCGATACGCCTGCGGCTCCCACAGCAATGGCACGCGCTGTTCCGCGACTACGACGCAGTCATCTACCCAGCCGCCGCCGTGCCGGCCTTCCCGCACGACCATTCCGAGCCGTTTGATGCGCGTCAACTCGACGTCGACGGCAAGGCGCACCCCTACGCCGATTCCTGCTTCATCTGGGCAGATCCGGCGTCGACCTGCGGTCTCCCGGCGACTGCCGTTCCAATCGATCGGTCGCCGTCGGGCCTGCCAATCGGCGTGCAGATCATCGGGCCGTATCTGGAGGACCGCACAACGATCGCGCTCGCCGGGTTGCTCGAACGCGAGTTCGGCGGCTTTGTCCCGCCGCCGTCGCTTTGTACGCCAGCTTGTATTCGCGGCTTCGCGCGAGGTTCAGGCCCACGCAATCAAATCGGGCCCGTCGAGCTGAGCGCGCCGCCTAAACAACGATCCGATCGAAATCGGCAGCGATCCGGCTGTTCGGGAATATCTTTGCCGCCTCGGCCAGAACCTCTTGGTCATCATAGCGACCCGACTGGTGAGTGAGCACGAGCTCCTTGACGTGGTTCGCGGCAGCAAGGGAAGCCGCCTCTGCCGCAGTGAGATGGCCATAATCCCGCGCGGTGACAGCGTCGCGATCGAGGAACGTCGCCTCGATCACCAGCACATCGGCATCAGTAACGTATTTGGATAGCCCATCGGTGGTTTCGGTGTCGCCGATCACGACCAGCTTCCTGCCGCCGCTCGGCGGCCCCAGGACGTCTTCCGGATCGATCATTCGGCCAGCGATCACGACCGGTCGTCCTGCGGCCAGTTCTCCGCGCACGGGACCGTCGGGAACACTGAGCGACGCGAGGCACTCCGGCTGAAGATGGCGGCGAGCGAGGCTTTGGAAGGCGAAACCAAAACTATCGGTGTCGCGGTGACGGACTGGAAAACAGTCGATGGTGAATTCACCGGCATCGACGACCCGTCCTTCGGTCAGCGGCGCGAACTCGACCGCGATCGGCGCTCTGCCCGCACCCCAGAGGCCCGCGAGCATTCGGACGACGACGTCGAGCGTGCCTGGCCCCGCGTGAACGGTCATCGCGTCGGAGCGTTGCCGCAATCCCAACGTTGAAAAGAGGCCGGGGATGCCGAGCACGTGATCGAGATGACCATGCGTCAGCAGGATACGGTCAAGCCGCCGAAAGCCGGCGCCGCTGCGCAGCAACTGGCGCTGCGTGCCTTCGCCGCAATCAACCAGGATGCGCTTGGCCGCCGCCTCCACGAGGAGAGCCGGATGGTTGCGCTCCGCCGAGGGAACGCTGGCCGAGGTTCCGAGAAATGTCAGGGCGAACATGATCGTCAATTGTCCAGCAGTCTGGAGGCCGCCGTCGACCAGCCGAGAGCTATCCTCTCCCCGTCTGCACCTCAACGGTGGGCGGCCTCACCGCCCCCAATGCCACGCAAGCAGCAGCGCGTACAGAACCATCGACCCGGCATAGAGCGCGGCAAGAATTGCGTATCCCGCGATCTGGCGGCCGAGCGTGGCCTTCGGCGCGATCCACCAGGCGAGCGACCTGAATGCGGCGGGCACAAGCCACCAGCCGAGCAGCTGTGTGCTCACGAGATTGCCAACGAACAGCGACAGCCAGACCGGCACGCCATGGCTATCGATCAGCGGCGCGCTGACGAAATAGCCCCAGAGGAAGACCACGGGATAGAGCACCAGGAGGACAATGAGGTTGCTCTTCCAGATCAGGCCAGGGGTTTGCTCCGGAGCCTGAACCTTGCCGGCCGGGAACCAGAAATTGAAGCCGTAGCTCGCCCGCTTCACGTTCATGCCGGCGTTGAAGCGCGCGCCCTCCTCGAGCAGCGTCTGTCGCAAGGGCGAGTCGAGCCATGCATTGAGGTTGGCATCGCAGTCGAACGACAGGATGATGATCCATTCGTCGTGCAGGCCCGGAATCGGCCGCTCGATCTTGTGGCGCAAGAACCCCCTGAACTCGGCCTCCGCGGCCTGGATGCGCTGCTGCCATTTCAGGAACGCATCCTCGAGCCCATCGGGCACCTTGAACGAGATCACTGCGGAGACCGCGCTGTCGCGCTCCACGCCGGTATCGGGCAGGATATGGACGTCCTCCGAACCGACGAAGAAGCGCTGGACCTCTGCGATCAGCCGCGCGCGCACATCGCTCTGGAGCCAGGCACGGGCCGCAGCCGGGCTCGCGAAGCGCAGGATCGTCACCCAGTCCACATGCGCCGGCGGCTGCGGCGGCACCACCTCCTGCCCCAGGAAGCCGGGCCACGTCTTGAGCACCTCGCTCACCTCGCCGTTCCACCGCGCGAACGCGGCGAAGCCGTCATCAGTGATGCGCCGCTGGATGACGAGGGCGACCGGCTGGCCGGCCGTGTCAGGAGATGCGCTCATCGCAGCCGTCCGCTTCAGCTCTTCTTGTAGAGACGCTTGCCCATCACCCATGTCTCGTCGACGCAGCGATCGTCGCCGACCATCATGACGGCGAACAGCATGCTTGCGGCCTCGTCGATCGTGCGCGGCCCGTTGCCGTCGGCGATCAGCGACTGGTGCCAGGGCTGCGCCGCCTGGCCGCCGTTCGGATCGAGTGCGACGAAATCGGCCTCCTTGCCGGGCTCGAAATTGCCGAGCTTGTCGTCGATGTAGAGACCTTCGGCACCGCCGAGCGTGATCGACCAGAAGCCGCGATAGGGCGAGAGCTTGTTGCGCTCGGCCTCGGCGAGATCCTTGCGCACCGGATCGATGCTGCCATCGAGCAGCGTGTTGTTGCACATGCCGACCTTGTAGGCGTCGTCGAGCACGCTGATCATCGAGAAGCGGTTGCCGCCGCCGACATCAGTGCCGAACGACATCTTGACGCGGTGCTCCGGATCGGTGGCGCGGCCAAGGCGGAACAGACCGCTGCCGAGGAACAGGTTCGAGCACGGACAGAACACCACCGCGGCGCCCTTCTTCGACATGCGACGGAATTCGCTGTCCGAGAGATAGACGCCGTGACCGCCGGAGAATTTCGGACCGACGAGGCCGAACTTCTCGTAGACGCCGAGATAATCCTGGCAGTCCGGATGCTCGACGAGCACGCCGCGGCATTCTGCCGGGTTCTCGGAAATGTGGGTGTTGACCCAGCAGTCCGGATGCTCGTGCTTGAGACGCTGGCACGCCCTCAACAGCTCCGGCGAGGCGCCGAAGGCGAAGCGCGGCGTGATGGCGTAGAGGTTGCGGCCCTTGTTGTGGTACTGCGCGATCAGCCGCTTGCTGTCGCGATAGAAGTTCTCGGGCGTGTCGACATAGTCGGCCGGCGCGTTGCGATCGATGCCGGTGAGGCCCGCGATCACGCGCATGTTGCGGCGGCTTGCTTCCTCGAACAGCTCCTCGGTCGAGACCGGCGAGGAACTCGTGAACGCCTGGCACGTGGTGGTGCCGCCGGCAAGCAGCGCGTCGAGAAAGCGCTTCACGCCCTCGCGCGCGTAGTTGCGATCCCTGTATTTGAGCTCTTCCGGGTAGATCCACATCTGCAGCCACGGCAGCAGCTGCTCGCCATAGGCGCCGAGCACACGGGTCTGCGGCAGGTGGATGTGGCCATCGATGAAGCCCGGGACGATGATGCGGTCCTTGATGCGGGTGATCTGGACGCCAGGATGCGCGGCGGCGACCTTCTCGTAGGGACCGAACGCCTTGATGACGCCATCGGCGACGACCATGAGTCCGTCCTGATGAAAGCGCGCGGCCGCCTGCTCGTTGCCGATGTGCTTCCAGGGATCGTCGACGAAGTCGAAGAATGTGCCGCGAATACCGACGGTGGTCATGAATTGGTTCCTTCCTTAAGTCTGTGTGGCGTGGCGCGCCGCAGGTAGCGAGATCGCAAGCAGCGTGCCCGCGACGGCGCTGAGGCCGAGATAAAGCCATCCGATCGGCGCCTGCGTCGCTTCAGGCAGCACCGCCGCGATCGCCATCGCGCCACTCACGGCCAGATAGCAGAGCGCACTGATGAGGCCGCCGATCAGGCCGTGGTCGCGTTCAAAAAGGCCGAGCGCCATGCCGTACATCATTGGGCACAGGACTCCGCAGCCGGCGAGCACCAGCGCACCGCCGATCGTGATCGACACAAAGCTGAGGCCGAAAGCCATGCCGGTCGCGGCCAGGACCGCAGCGCCGGCGAGAAACAGCGCGAAGGCGCCGAAGCCCAGCATGCGGGCCGGCATGAAGCGCGCGAAATGCGCGCAGCCGAGCTCGCCGGCGAGATTCACCCCGCCAAGGCCGAGCGCGACGAGACCGTAGATGGCCGCCGAATAACCAAGGCCGGTCTGGTAGAAGAAGGGCGCGACGACGCCGAACGCCAGTTGCGCGCTGGCCGCCGCGGCAAAGACCAGCACGAACGCCAGGAAGCCCGGGCGAACAAGCGCCTCGCGCAGAATGCCGGCGGTGCGGCGCGGATCGAACGGCGCTCGCCGCTCCACGGGCAACGTTTCGGGCAGGAGCAGCACGACGATCGCAGCGACGATTGCCGCGGCGATGGCAATGATGACGAAGACTCCGCGCCAGGACGTCAGCTCGACGATGAAGCCGCCGGCCGCCGGCGCAAGCACAGGCGCGAGCCCCCAGGCCGCCCCGAGCAGGCCCGAGATCGCCGTGAGCTCGCGGCCGCGAAAACAGTCGGCCGCGACCGCATAGGCGACCACGAGGCAGGTGCAGCCGCCGATGCCCTGCAGGAAGCGCAGCGCAAGCAGCAGGGATGCACTGGTGGCCAGCGCACAGGCGATGCTCATCGCGATCAGCACCGAAAGGCCCGCGAGCAGGACGTTGCGGCGGCCGAGCGTGTCGGAAGCGATGCCGACCGGCACCAGCGCGAGACTCATGCCGAGCATGTAGGCGGTGACCGTGTTCTGCATCGAGGCCGGATCGGCAGCGAGATCCACCACCATTTGCGGCAGGCCTGGCGTATAGGCATCGAGCGGAATCTGGCTGAACGGCACGACGCACAGCAGGATCGGCACGATCCCACCCTTGGCGCGACTGGCGTCCGAAGCAAGTGCAGTCATAAGCAACGCCCCCCTCGATGCCCGCGAGCTCACGTCTTTTCGTGCGCGTAATGAGATGCGACGATGCAGGTTGCGGATCTTGACGCGAGCGAGCGTGCCAGAACTGTGTATAAAAACTCTTAGGGGTTCCCGTATCGATGCGGACTCTGACGGCCGATGCTCTGGCGCTCGCTGCCTAGCGACGCTCCACCAAAAAACGCGAAAACAACCCCATGCAAAGTACAAATCATTGAAGAATTCCGTCCGGCATGGCTTGCGCCCTGCCAGCGAGGACGTTTGACACGTCGGGCAAAACAGGCGCAGAATTGGATGATCGCCAATTCCGAACTGACCGTCGCGCCGACGCCATTAACCTTTCGGAAGGCATCGCTGTTGCGAATGTATGGGGCGCTTCGACATCCGTACCGCCGTTGAATGCGCAAGGCTGAGCACTACGCTCTCGCTGACTGCGCCTCGACCGCCTGCACGGCGCCGCTCGGCACTTGTCGCAACGCTTCCCAATCAGCGCCAGAGCACGCCATGTCGAGAGGACGGCGGAGACGTAGAGCGCGAGGACCGTAGTATCTTGCGATCAAGTCTAGATTGACGAGCTGACTTAAGTCCCAGGTCAATTAGGGCGTGTACTCATAAACAGTCGATGTCTGTTTTCTGGGGTAAAGCGGAAATGCGCCAAAGGCACGGGAATTTCGCCTCTTGACCCTGGCTGTGTAAAAACGCGAACTCCGGCGGATGGCGGAGAATCTACTTCTCAGATCACGCGGCACCGAAGCTCGGTATCCTCTTCGCAGTCTCAGAAGCGGTGTTTGAAGGAAT
>NZ_LGHM01000058.1 GCF_001908185.1 Bradyrhizobium sp. AS23.2 | reverse complement strand
TCCAGAACCCCATCAGGCGACGGCCACCGCGCCGATCCCGTACAGAAGCAGGTTCCCGGCGAGTGGATGACGCAAAAAGGGATTGACTAACTCAGGCCCGTTACAGAAGCCCGGATGGAGCGCGGCGCAATCCGGGTTGACTGTCCAAGCTCGCGCGATCTCCCGGATTACGCTGCGCTCCATCCGGGCCACGGGAAAACTTACGTGAAGCCGCGCGAACGCCAAAGCGCGTCCTTGTCACGGCTTCATTCCCAAGCGATAATGGCGACTATATTGAAGCCTTAAGTTGACGCTGTGCCGGTTGTCCGGCGGTCCATTTCGTCAGAACCATTTGTTTTCCGGAGCCCTCATGCGCGTGATTTGGGTCGACGGAGAGTCGCACAACGTGGATGTCGAGGACGACATGCCACTGTTGTGGGTGCTGCGCGACGAACTTGGTTGCACCGGTCCGAAATATGGCTGCGGGATCGCGATGTGCGGCGCTTGCACGGTGCATGTTGACGACCGGCCGGTGCGGTCGTGCTCGCTCAGGATCGGCGACCTCAAGGAAGATGCCAAAGTCATCACGATCGCGGGGCAGGGAACGCCGCAGGCGCTGCATGCGGTGCAGGCGGCGTGGATCGAGCATCAGGTGGCGCAATGCGGCTATTGCCAGCCGGGGCAGATCATGGCCGCCACCGCGTTGCTGGATGCCACGGTCAAAGGCAGGCCGCCTTTGTCTGACAAGGAGCTCGACGGTCAAATCGATCGCGTGATGTCGGCAAATCTCTGCCGCTGCGGCACCTACACCCGCATTCGCGCCGCCATCAGGACCGCAGCCCGGAAGCTGCAAGGATCAGAGCCGTGAGCCGCCTCGGCACGTTCTCGCGGCGTGCTGTGCTCGTCGGTGCGGGCGCGGCCGCCGGCGGCCTCGTGGTCGGCTATTATTTTTCCGAGCGGTTTCGCGTGAACGCGCGGCTGAAAGATGGCCTGGACAAGGGGCAGCACATGCTGACGCCCTATGTGCGGATCGGTCAGGACGGTGTCACGATCATCACGCCGCGCGCCGATCTCGGCCAGGGCGCCTATTCCGTGCAGGCGGCACTGGTCGCCGAGGAGCTGGATATCGCGTGGAGCGACATCAAGGTCGATCCGGGGGCGCCAAGCTCGCTCTATTACAACGGCAGGGTTCTCAGCGAAGGGCTTCCGATTGCGGCCACCAACGCGCATCTTCGTCCGGTGGCGGAGGCGATCAGCCAGATCGGCGGCAAGCTCCTCGGTCTTCAATGGACCGGCGGCTCGTCGACCGTGGCCGATGCCTATCACCGGCTGCGCATTGCCGGCGCGACCGCGCGCGAGCTGCTGCTCCGCGCGGCGGAGAAACAGACCGGTATCGCCAGGGCTGATCTCAAAACGCGGGATGGCGCGGTGATCGCGCCGGATGGTCGCGCGTTCAGCTATGCGTCTCTTGCCGATCTTGCGGCCACGCTGGATGTGCCGCTCAACGTCAAGCTCAGGGATCCCAAGGATTGGCGCTATCTGGGCAAGCCGATGCCGCGGATCGACATGGTCGCCAAGTGCACGGGCACGGCCACCTTCGGCATAGACATCCGGTTGCCGGGCATGGTCTACGCCACGGTCTGCGCCAATCCGCATCTTGGCGGCGCCCTGTGGGGCTACGACGATTCCAAGGCCGCGAAGGCGAGGGGCGTCCTCAAGATCGTGCCGGTCAAGGGCGGCGTCGGTGTCATCGCCGACAACACCTGGCGCGCCTTCCAGGCTGCGAAGCTCATCGCGTTCGATTGGGGCGAGGCGTCCTATCCGGCGAGCACCGCGGCGATGTTCGAGGAGGTGAAGGCCTCCTTCATCCCGAAGCGCCGCGACAGTCACTGCAAGGACGACGGCGACGTCGATGCCGCGCTCGCCGGCGCGAAGGTGATCGAAGCCGAGTACAGCGTGCCCTATCTCGCCCACGCACCGCTCGAGCCGATGAACGTCGTGGTCCAGCTCAAGGATGGTCGCCTGGACATCTGGACCGCGACGCAGATTCCCGTGTTCCTGGTGAAGGCGGCGCGGGAGATGACCGGCCTCGCTACCGAAGACATCCATGTTCACGCCCAGCCCAGCGGCGGCAGCTTCGGCCGGCGGCTGGAAGACGACTATGTGCGCCAGGGCATCGAGCTCGCGATGGCGTACCAGGGCCGGCCGATCAAGATGACGTGGACGCGCGAAGAGGACATGACCCACGACTTCCCGCGTCCACTCGCCGTCGCCCGCATGCGCGGAGCGGTGAAGGACGGCCAGGTCGACGCCTACGACCTCCGCATCGCCTCGCCGTCGGTGACCGCGTCCCAATTCGGCCGGCTGGGCCTGTCCATACCGGGACCCGACATGGCGATCGTCGCCGGCGCCTGGGATCAGCCGTTCAGGATTCCGAACTACCGGGTGACCGGCTATCGCGTGCCAGAGTTAGTGCCGGTCAGTTCCTGGCGCTCGGTCGGCGCATCCGGCAACGCCTTCCTGCACGAGTGCTGTCTCGACGAGCTTATCCGCGCCGCCGGCGCCGACCCGCTCCATGAGCGGCTCCGGTTGTGCTCGCACGAGCCATCGCGAGCGGTGCTCGATGAGGTCCGCAGGATGTCGGACTGGGACAGCAAGCCGGAGCCTGACCATGCGCGGGGCCTCGCCTTCACGCTGTCGTTCGGCGTGCCCGTCGCCGAAGTGGTCGAGGTCGAGAAGATCGGCGATGCAATCAAGATCAAGCGCGTCTTCGTCGCGGCCGAGGTCGGCGTGGTGCTTGATCCCGGCAATCTGAAAAACCAGGTCGAAGGCGCCGTGATCTGGGCGCTCGGACACGCGATGAACGCCGAACTCACCTTTGCGAACGGCCGGGCGGTTCAGACCAACTATCATCAATACGAGGGCATGCGCCTTTACCAGGCGCCGGAGATCAAGGTCGCGGCGTTGGAAACCACCGGAGAGGAGGGCATCCACGGCATCGGCGAACCTGCCGTTCCTCCGGCAGCGCCCGCGCTCGCCAACGCCATCTTTGCTGCGACCGGAATACGTGCTCGCCAACTGCCGCTGATCAAGACCGAGGGCATCAAGTTCGTCTGATACGGTCCGAACGAATGGCCGCGGTCCAGTGGACGCGCGAGGACTGATCTGCCGGGCAAATCTTGCAGCGTTGCAGCCGGCACAGCCATCCCGCGAAAGGCTCGGGAAAGAAAGCTGATGTAAATCAATCATGATTCGATGGCACGCAACTTGCTCATCGCTTCACGCAATCTGGGCTGAAACAAGGGAGTTGAGTCGTGACCAGCGTCAACTACACCGTTCCGTCGAACTGGACCGCAGGCTCCGACAAGACCGGCGCGAGCAGGAACAGGAATCCGAACGATCCGAACATGGTGACGACGGGCGCGTATGGCAATGCGTTCGAGCTGCTGCTCGACAGCAAGGCCAATGCCGATGGCACCACCACGGAGACGCTGACCTACAAGAGCTATACCGGCAAGACCAACGGCAGCTTCTCCGCGACAGCCGAGACTAGTACCGGGAGCGATCTCTCCGGCGCCTATCAGGCCTTGCTTGCCACGCTTCGGGCCAACGGCGAGATGGACGATAAGACCGCCGCGCAGCTCAACGACGCCATGGGCCAGCTCGACACCAAATCCGAAGGCGGGACCAAGGACGCCGGCGTTTCCGGCGGCGCCATGCTGGTGCAGGCCGGCGGCCCGGTCTACTTCAACGGCATCTCGGCCTATCAGAACCAGTTCGTGGACTCGCTCGTCAACGAGCTGACGAGCAGGCTGCAGCTCGACGCGAAGGCGTGAGGAGAGACGCGCGAAACCTGTTCGCGCGGCCGTCCGTCAAATCGGTTGGCAAAGCCGGCCCATCGCGCGCATGATGCGCGGGCGATACCGGCTCTCTTGCTTTTGCGGACGACGTCAAGACATGAAAACCACGCTGCTGAAATCGGAAGACTACGCCCGCTCGCCGTGGAAGAACGGCGGCGGTATCTTTACCGATATCGCGGATGCCCATCGTCCCGGTGCGCCGGCAAAGGATTGGGACAGCCTGCTGTGGCGCTTCGCGTCCACGCCGATCGTGGCGCCCGGCCCCTTCTCCCATATGCCGGGCATCGACCGCTTGCAGATGGTCGTCGGCGGGCGCGGGCTGGTGCTGAAAGCACCCACGCAGGAATTCGACGAGCGTGAACCTTTTACGACCGTACGCTTCACCGGTGAGCTCGAAATCGTGACCGAGCTGGAGGCCGGGCCGGTCGAGGTCGTGAATCTGATGGCCCGGCGCGGCGCGGCGGAGATCGAGCTTTTGGCGCTTAGGGAACCCGGCGATCGGCGGCTCGCCGCCGGCACGCATCTGGTTTACGCGGCTCGGGGTCATTGCAGCATCCGTCTCGGCGGCGCGGACTATGCTATCCCTGACGCCGGCACGCTGAAGGTCGAGCTTACCGAGGCATCGCAGTTCGTGCTCGTTTCCGGCCTGGCGGTGCTGGCGTCGATCCGGCTCGCCGGCTAGAGGGCTCGTCCCGATGGGCGATGTGCACAATCCGTGCAGTTGGCTAGGTTGACGCCGCGAAGCCGGAGCACGATATCTCCTTCGATGCAGACCGCCGCCGGAGGGCAGGATATGAACGCGCCTGACAAAAATCCCCCCGCCATGCTTTCCGATGGCGTCGTCGACTGGCTGACCAACGGCACGCGCGACGAGCGCTTCATTGACAACATCTTTGCCGAGATGTGCATCCGGCTCCAGCGGGCCGGCATTCCCCTCAAGCGGGCGACGCTTCACGTCCTGATCCATCATCCGCAATGGCTTGGCGCCCGGTTCATGTGGTCCGACGGCATGCGCGAAGCGGAGATTGCACGGGTCGATTACGACGTCCGCGGGCGCTCCGAGTTCATCGGCAGTCCCGCCAATGAAATGCAGGACGGTGCGACCGAGGTGCGCGAGAATCTCGAGCGGGACCCGTCGCTCGGCCGCAAGCACGCCCTCTATGACGAGATGCGGGCGAAAGGCCTGACGGACTATGTAGCATGGCCGCTCTACCACACGCTCGGCAAGCGGCACCTCATCACCTTCGCGACCGACCGCCCCGGCGGTTTCGAGGATGCACACGTCGCCGCCCTCAAGAAACTGTTGCCGGTGCTGGCGCTGGTCAGCGAAATCCGCATCAAGAATCGCCTGGCGCGAACCCTGCTCGAGACCTATGTCGGCTCCCATGCTGGTCAGCTCATCCTGGCCGGCGCGACCCGGCGTGGCAGCGGCACGACCGTGCAGGCTGCGATCATGATCTGCGACCTGCGCGACTTCACAAAAATCTCCGACAACTGGCCGCGCGACGACGTCATCGACCTCCTCAACGACTATTTCGACGCGATGTCGGAGCCGATCGCGCGGCATGGCGGCGAAATCCTCAAATTCATCGGCGACGGCCTGCTCGCCATCTTTCCGCTCAGCGAGCCCCGGGCCTGTGCAAACCTGCTGTATGCCGTGGCCGAAGCCCGGCAGGCCATGGCGGCGCTGAACGAGCGGAACAACGGTACCGGCCGCGCGCCCTTGAACTACGGCATCGGCGTCCATGTCGGCGACGTCATGTACGGCAATATCGGTTCGACCAGCCGGCTCGACTTCACCGTCATCGGCCCCGCCGTCAACATGGCCTCCCGCCTCGAAGCCCTCACCAAGCAGTTGGGACGAACCGTGCTGCTGTCGCGCGCGTTTGCCGAGCTGGTTGAGCCGGAGTTCGAGCTGGAGCATGTGGGAAAACACGAGGTGCGGGGATTCAGCGATCCGATCGAGCTGTTTGCGTATCAGGGATAACGGCGATATCTCGCGTGAGAGCTGACACACGTCTGCGCAGTGCGGGCTGTTGAAGGCGCGCGCTTCCGCCAAATCTGGTCGGTCAGGCCTGGTGAATGCCTAGAATTCGATCGTTCCGATTAGGCGGACCTTAAGCGCGGCCCAAGGCGGCGGTGAGAATTTTACCGCGCGTTGAGGTCTGGGGTGGTGTCATCGCCTCGTTTCGTCGAAACCCCCTTTTGCTTTTGATTGTTTTCAAACTGCGAGCGCGTCAATGGCTGTCGCCAAGTCATTTTTGGCCGAGTTGGATGAAGCGGTTGCGCGAGGAAATCCGGAGAGTTGTCTGCGGGCGCTCTGGCATGCGGCCGACATTCTGATCGCCGGCACTTATTGCGAGGAGCAGATATGGACCTTCGGAGAGGTCATCGGTCGTCTCGCGCAGGAGATTGAAACGAGTGCGCGGGCGAAGCTCGCGGGAAAGCTCGCCTGCAGCCCAAACGCGCCCTATGCGCTGACCCGGCAGATGGCCAACGACGACTGCATTGACGTCGCGTGGCCGGTTCTCAGTCAGTCGGAGCGGCTTGACATCGAGACATTGATCGCGTGTGCCAAGAACAAGAGCCAGCAGCATTTACTTGCAATCTCAAAGCGACAGGCGGTTCCGGAGGCGGTCACCGATGTGCTGGTGGTGCGGGGATCTTCCGAGGTCGTAACCTCGATCGCATCGAATTCGGGCGCGAACTTTTCCTCATCTGGATTTCTACACCTCGTGCGGCGGTCGGAAGGGGATTCGATCCTTGCTGAATCGGTGGGACTTCGAAAGGACATTCCTCGGCATCTGTTCCACCAGCTGATTGCCAAAGCCTCTGAAGAGGTGCGGCAGAAGCTCCAGAGAGAGCGTCCCGACATTGAAACTCAGATCCATCGCGTCGTCGTTGACGTGACCGGGGCTATTCACGCCAGGTTTGGCCCGGCGTCGAAGGATTACTTCACGGCGAAGCGCACGGTGGCGAAGCTGCATGAGAGAGGCGAGTTGACCGAAGACAAGCTCTTCGAACTGGCACACTCTCTCAAGTTCAATGAGACCACTGTCGCCCTGTCGTTGCTCTGTCGGTTGCCGATCGATGTCGCGGAACGGGCGTTGATCGAGAAGGATCGCGAGCCGGTGTTGATCCTGGCTAAGTCTCTTGATTTCTCATGGCCGACAACGATGGCGCTGCTGTTTCTGGGGGCGGCCAACTACCGGATAACCGCTGGTGAGCTGGATCGATTGAAGCTCGATTTTCACCGGTTGAATGTTAAGGCTTGTCGGGAAGTCGTCACCATCTACCGAACGCGAAAAGACGAGGTTTTCGGCAGCTCCTTTCGACAGTCTCAGCGCATGACTTAGGTTCGGCAAGATAGCCGCGCGTCCGATCCGCGTGAATGTCTTTCGGGTTTGATGCAACCCCACCGTCCATCGGGAGTCCTGTTGCCAACGCGGGTATGTACAAATACGCTTGGCCTGAAGTCCGCCCAAACGATCCATCGATTGGCCGCACGATCATGCCAAAATTTCTTCGCATCGGAATCCTTCAGTCGAACGTTTCCGGATACACCTCCAAGGCGTGGTGTGTCAGGCGCATAGGCTCGGCGGTCTTCCTGAAGTGGGGCGCGGTGAAGGTCCATGGCGCCGGAGACGGGCGAAAGGTTTACTGGACGCTTCCGCCGAGGGAGAAAACAGTTCGTTGCGGCACGGCGCAGCGTGCCCAGGACTATGCAAAGGCCGCGATCGCGCGGCGCCGCAACCATCGCTACGAACCGCTGGCCGGACCAATTGCGATCCGGCGCCGATCCGCCGATCGGAGCGCTGAGCTCAAACAAGCGCTCGCCACGATCATGATAGTCGATATCGTCGGCTCAACCGAAAAAGCAGCAAAGCTCGGCGATGCCCGTTGGACAAAGGTGATGGGCCACTATTACGCCGCCGTCCGCAAAGAACTCAAGACGTCACGCGGAAAGGAAGTCGTGACGACGGGCGACGGAGTACTGGCGACGTTCAAGGTGCCGGCAGCCGGCATCAGTTGCGCGACTGCAATCCAGAAGGCCGTGCGCACGCTGGGACTCGAGATCAGGGTGGGGCTGCATGCGGGCGAGTACAAAATGAGCGGGACCGAGGTGGTCGGCCTCGCGTTTCACATTGGCGCGCGCGTTGCCGCGAAAGCGCGCGCCGGCGAAGTCCTGGTCTCGAGCGCGGTCAAGGACCTGATGTCGCAATCCCAAATCCGTTTCAGGGATCACGGTGTTCACCAGCTCAAGGGCGTGCCGGAGCGTTGGCGCCTGTACCGGGTCGAGGATTGAGGGGGCTTTCAGGGGGCACCGGATTTTGGCTGCTCGGTCTGGCGTGGCTGCGCCACGCGTAGCCCGAAGGACGAAGCGTGGTGGGGGATGATGTCCCGCTTGCGAGGTCGATTCAGGCGTCGGCTGCTCGCTGGGGTAGGCACTTCTAACGATACGAAGCGAGTCAGTTACGATATACTGCTCGTGAAACATATCTGTGCCAAACCGGTTTGCCCGGCAAGGAAGAACCACGCCATACTAGCCGTACTCGCTTGAAAAATGACCAGTATTGGCGTCCGCTCCGCTAACAGGAGGCCTTGTCGGACACCGAAAGGTAATCGTGAGCGCTCGATGAAGCGGCAGACGGTTCTGGGGAGTCTTCCTGTTTTGCTGATGCTGAGCGGTTGCGGCGAGGCCGGGCCTGAGTGCGATTCTTTGGATACGCGCAACGCGGTGGTTAAGGTCGTTTCGGGCGACGGCAATAATGCGCTTGTCAACTACGCTGCCAGGCATTCGAGCGTGGTTGAAGCAAGAGTAAATAGTGCGAGCACAGAAGCTGAAAAATTGGCAGTTTGGGAAAAGGCGAGACAGGGGGCGTCCTACAGGTTGGGTGATGAAATAAGCACGAATTCAAGAAGCAAAGACCAGCGAGCAGTGACTTGCAGTGGGGTATTGTCTGCGACGGTGGAGGATGTGACAGCGCAAAAGCAGGTGGAGTTTGAGGTAGAACAGGCACCGGATGGAACGGTGTCGGTTTCGGTTCGTCCATTTCAATTCTGAGCGTTCGCATGTCGTGGCGCTCATCGGCGTCTCGTAGCAAAGAATAGTTGAACGTTCGGATCACCCCCATGCATCGAAGAAGCAACGCGGAGCCGATCGACTGGGTCGGGTGCGATCGGACGCTGGCTGATCTTGGCCGGTCCTATGGCAGCAGAGGCCAATATGGGCAAGTGGCTCGCCGGTCAGGCGGTGGCGTTGGCGACCGATCGCGCCATGCAGACCCAGGGCGGCATGGGCTTGTCCAAGGAATATCGCGTCGAGCGCCTGTGGCGCGATGCGCGGCTTCTCAAGTTCGCTCCAGTTTCCGAGGAGATGGTGCTGAATTATGTTGCGCAGTACGATCCCGGTATGCTGCGCTCCTATTGAATCGGCGAATGCGCTCGTCGCAGAACCCCAACAAGCCCATCTGGAGGAACCATGAAGAACCCCATGACCCTTGCGGACTACAACATAATCGTCACCGGTGCGGCCCAGGGCATCGGTGAGGCCGTCGCCCGACAGAGCGTCGAACTTGGTGCACACGTTACGCTCGTGGACTTGAAGGAAGACAAGCTCAAGACCTTGGTCGCCGATCTCGGGCCAGAACGCGCAGACGCGCATGTCGGCTCCGTGGCGGACCCGCAATTTGTGCAGTCGCTGGTCGACAACGTGGTTCGCGCGCGCGGCGCGATCCACGGCCTGGTGAACAACGCGGGCATCGTACGCGCGGCGATGATTCACAAGATGTCGCAAGCGACATGGCAGCAGGTCATCGACGTCAATCTGTCCGGCGTCTTCTATTGTCTACAAGCTGTGGGGCGGCACATGATGGATCGCATCGAGACGGGTGACACGTCACCGGCGGTGATCGTGAACATCTCGTCGGATGCCGGCCGCCGCGGTACGATCGGCCAGATAAATTATGGCGCCGCCAAGTCAGGCGTCATGGGAATCACCATGAGCGCGGCGCGAGAATGGGGAGCGCGCGGCATTCGCGTCAATTCGGTCTGCTTCGGCGTGGTAGAAACGGAGATGACCGAGACGGCTCGGTCGGAAAAGTTCCGGGAAACCTTTATGTCACAGATACCGATGCGACGCTTTTCCACCCCCGACGAGGCGGCGCAACCGGTCTGCTTCCTGCTGTCGCCGGCAGCCAGCTACATCACCGGCCAGCATCTTTCGGTGAACGGCGGGTATACAATCGGTGTCTAACGAGCGAACTCCCGGAGCCACTCCTTCGTCGGACGACGCTTTGGAATAGTCGCTCGCTTCATGCGACTGAGGCTCCGAACGTGCCAGGCTTCTTGCGATCACCCCGACCTATCACTCCTCCGCGCGTGCCTGCGTCCAGACCGCAATCGGCTGCTCGAGCCCGCGGATGGTCTGCGGGGCCTGGGCCATCAGGGGGCGAAACACCGCTTCTGCACTTTCGAGTTCGGTCCTGGCCTGCCTGACGAGATCGTCGCTCGCCACCAGCGCGCAGTCGAGCGCGCGGGTCAGGGCCTCGAGCCGGCTTGCGGCGTTCACGGTCGAACCGATCACCGCAAACTCGAGACAGGTCAGCCCGATGTCGCCGAGCACCACCGGCCCATAGTGCAAGCCGAAACTGACGCGGATCGGAGGTTCGCCAGCCGCCTTGCGCCGGTCGTTCCATCGATCCGCCGCCGTCATCATCGCCTGCGCACAGCGTAGGGCGTTTATGGCGTCGGCCGTTCCGACGAACGGCGTGCCGAAGGTCGCCATCAGACCGTCGCCGAGATATTTGTCGAGCGTGCCGCTGTGACGGAAGACCTCCAGCTCCATCAGTGCGTGGAATTCACGCAAGGTGTGTACGACCTCGTCCGGCGTGCGCGCGTCGGCAAAGGCCGTGAAGCCGACGATGTCGACGAACAGCACCGCGACGTTTTGTGTACGCACCTGCTTCAGTGGCTCGTCATGCCCTGACAATTCCTCGACCACGTTCGGCGAGAAGTAGCGCGCGAGATTGCCGCGCTCGCGCTCCACCACGGCATGGCGGATCAGGAGATCATTGCTGCGGCGCACCGCCACGGCGAGCGTCACCGCGACGATCATGAACACGACGATCTCCTGAATGCGCTCGCCGAACACGATCGAGTTGGGCGAGACCAGTTGAAACAGCCTGTGGTCGCTGCCGATCGCCGCCGCGATGCGGGCGGTCAGCGCGGGATCGCGATCGGGCTGCCACCACACCCAGGCAATGCCGATGATCCAGAGGGCGGCGGTCCATGTTCCGACCGTGATGACCGTGCGCCAGGAATAGGCCAGGGTCGCGCCCGACAGGAGCACGAAGAAATAGATGAAGTTGCCAAAATGGAGTTGCATTGCCGCCGGCCAGTGCCCGGAGCCAAAGGGATTTGGCCCCACGATGACGAACGTCAGCAGCGCGATGTCGCAGAACAGCAGCGCAAGCTCGGGTCTCGACACGCCGACCCGCCCAACCCTGGCCTGAGCCCAGCCGATCAGCGCGAACAGGCCCAGCAGCGCCACATAATATAGCTGCTCCCATGCCGGGTTGATAATCGGCAACAGGCAGGCGATTACGGCGAGCGCGACATAGCGCGCTCGCACCGCCAGCCGCAGGCCCTCCTGCTTGGCCGCTGCCAGCGCGGCCTGCGCAAACTGAACGGTGTCAGTTTCAGTGTCGCGCCGACTGCGCGCGCGCAGCAACGCGGCGGGCAAGTCGAGGCGCTCGACAAGCGTGGTCACGGGCGGCCTCCTCGAGTGAGCGGTTGCAGCGCGGTAACGGTCATCAGCAGCCGTACCAACAATCAGTCTAGTGATAGATGGGTTTCGGGTCATCAGCTCGGACTGAGGACTTCGACTTACTCGCGAGAATGGATGTCCGCTAAATGCTCGGCTGCCCGCATCAACTAGGCCGGCGTTGGTTAGCGGAAGGAGTAGGCGATACCAAGGCCGATCGCCGTGAGAAGCCCGAGCCCGACGAGCCATCGCTGATACTTCTCAATCGATTGCAGAAAATGGGTTCCCCAGAACACGACGAGGGCCGTCACAATCGCGAAATGCAAGAAGCGACCGATCACGGAGGCGACGGTGAAGGTCAAGAGATTCATCGATGCAACGCCGGCAGCGATAGCGATGAATTTGAACGGGATCGGCGTGAAGCTCTTGGCGATAATGATCCACACACCCCAATCCTCGACCAGGCGCTGGTAGCGCTCAAAGTTGTCAGCCTGACCGTAGAAATCGACGAGCGTTTGTCCAACCGCGGCCCAGGCGAGATGGCCGATGCCGTAGCCAAGGAGGGCCCCGGCGGACGCCGCGACGACGCAGACGGTGCACAGCAGAAAGCTCCGATCCGGCCGTATGAGCAACATCGGCACGAGCAGCAGGTCCGGCAGAACGGGAAGGACCGAACTATCTGCAAAGGCGATCAGCGCGAGCAGGGCCAGGCCCCATCTGCTGTCTGAGAAAGCCTCAGCACGGCGTCGCCAAACCTCGCGGTTCGTGGAGAACAGGGACATGATCCGCGATATTTACAGCAACTATCGGATCTCCAAGATCAGCAATCCGTGACTGGCGGTCCTCAACCCGAACCAAGAACGAAGGTCGCGCCTTTGAATCGCAGCGATGCGGCCAAACTGGTCTGGACGTGCTGGCGATATCGTGAACTGCAGAGGAAGTCGCGTCGACCGATGGAGGATGCGAAGGCCCGGACACGCAAGCGTCCGCTGCGGCATCTTGCTCGCTTCACACACTGGCTTCGCTGCGCAGCGCCAGCTTGTGCGACCGGTGATGTAGCTGGACCCTGATCAGGGTAGGGCAGATCCTCGCGCCTTGAATCTATAGATACATCGAGAGCGCTTGGGCTGTATTCGCAAGCAGGGGACCCCATTTCCCCACCAACGTTTCCTGGTCCATCGCGAAAGTGGGCGTGACGCAATTGATCGACATCCGCGTCCGACCATCCCTTGAGACGAGGGGAGCCGCGACGCCCCGTATATTCTGGCGCCACGTCGTGTCGACGAGGCAGAATCCTCTTTCGGCGACTTCGGACACCGCGAGCATGATGGCATCGCGCAACGGTTGCCAGTCGTCCGCATAGTGAGGCGCGAGCTTTTTCAGCGTGATTTCGAGGGCATTCGGATCAAGGGACGCGAGATAGGCGCGGCCGGTCGCAGTTCTGGCCATGTCGATGGCAGATCCGACGCTGAAGAAATAAGGCAACGCCTCTCCGATGCATCGGTCCAGATAGATCATGTGCGGCAGGTCCGGCCAGGCGAGCGAGACAGCGCAACCGCTGGCGGTCGCGAGCCGTTGCAGTTGCTCGTGGGCGATCGGCAGGACCTTCATGTTGCTGAGAACAGAGAAGCCCAGGGTCAGGACCCGCGGACGCAATTGATACTTGCCGCGGACGGGCTCGTATTCGAGGTAACCGGCCTCGACGAGGGCACGGGTCAGCCGCGATACTGTGGGCTTCGGAAGACCCGTTGCCGCGGAAATTTCGGCGTTGCCGAGCAAAGCGCGCTCCGGCGAAAACGCCTCGAGCACCTCCAGTCCCCGCAACAGGGCTCCACTCGGGTTCGATCCGCGCTCCCTGGTCTCCGCATCGCTGACAGGGCGATCGTCCGTTATGGCTCGTCTTCCCGACATTCAGTTTCCCGTTCTCCCATCTCCCGCCCGGACGAGTCGTCCAAAGTTATCTGTACATCCAACTCGCCACATCCGGTCTTGACGTGTCAAAAAGAAAAATCTAATTTCGATATATGAAACATAAGGACCGCATTTCGAAAGATAAGTCGAGCGGTGGCGCCTTGGCGGGCTTCAAGGTGATCGACCTCTCTCGGGTGCTCGCCGGGCCCGTATGCACGCAGATTTTGGGCGATCACGGCGCGGAGGTGATCAAGATCGAGCCGCCGTCGGGCGACGAGACCAGGTCATGGGCACCCTTCGGGCCGGAGGGAAGCGCCTTCTACAGCGGCATCAACCGCAACAAGATGCATGCAGCCGCCGACCTGTCGAAGGGCGAAGGCCGCGATCTGCTCCTGCGGTTGCTCGAGGGGGCGGACGTCCTGGTCCACAATTTCAAGGCGGGAACGCTCGAGCGCTGGGGCTTGGGTTATGACGATGTCCTGTCGAAAAGATTCCCCCGGCTCATCTATTGTCACATCACCGGTTTTGGCGAAGACGGTCCTCTTGGCGGATTGCCCGGATACGACACTGTCGTGCAAGCCATCGCCGGCTGCATGAGCGTCAACGGGCGGGCCGAAACCGGTCCGACGCGCGTCGGCATGTCGATCGTCGACCTCGGCACCGCCATGAACGCGCTCGCGGCGATATTGCTGGCCGCCTATGAAAGGGAGCGATCGGGGCTCGGGCAGAAGCTCGACGTCTGCCTTTACGACTGTGCACTGTCGTATCTTCACCCTCACGCCGCAGGTTACCTTCAAGCCGGCGTGGTGCCGGCGCGGACCGGCAATCAGCATCCGAGCATCGCGCCCTACGAGGAGTTTCAGACGCAGAGCGGGTCGTTGTTTCTGGGCGTCGGCAATGACGGACAGTTCACCGCCGTGTGCAGCGAATTGGGATGCGCGAGCCTGGCGGATGATCCACGGTTCGGCACCAACGCCTTGCGGGTGAAGAACCGGGCCGAGCTGCACGACCTCCTCCAGGTTCACCTCTCAGACCAGGACGCGGAAGCCCTGAGCACCCGGCTGCTCGCGAAGGGAATTCCGGCAAGCGCAGTCCTTGACGTGCCGCGGGTGCTGGCGGCACCGCACACCGCGCATCGGTCGATGATCGTCGAGGAGGGTGCGTACAAGGCGCTGGGCATCCCGATCAAGCTGTCGCGCACGCCGGGTACGGTGCGTTCCACACCGCGCGCTCTGGGCGCCGATACGCGAGAGGTGTGCCGGCAAGCGGGCTTCGATCAGTCCGAGATAGACGACATGATCACGCGCGGGATCGTATTCGAACAACGTGAAACGCCTTCAAAATCTTCGAAGGGGTGACCGGTCTGCGCGTGAGTGGGCGAGGCCGCAGGGCTGCACTGGTGTCGCCGAAGACGAAGCAGCGGAAGCTGCGAAACAAAACAACATGGGAGTGCTCGATGAGGAAGATCATTGCAATTGCGGCGCTGGCTCTCAGCGCGGTCGCCCCCGGAGCCTTTGCTGCCGACAACGATCCCATCCGGATCGGCGTGCTCAATGATTCGTCGGGCCTTTACGCCGACTTGAGCGGAGAGGGCTCGGCGGTTGCCGCGAGAATGGCGGTCGAGGAATTCGGCGGTGAACTGCTGGGCCGCAAGGTCGAAGTTATTCACGCCGACCATCAGAACAAGCCCGATATCGCGTCGTCGATTGTCCGCAAATGGGTTGATGTGGACCACGTTGCTCTCGTCGCCGACGGCGGTCCGAGCTCGGTTGCGACCGCCGTGCAGGAACTGGCGCGCGAAAAGAAATTCGTCTTTGCCATCGCGGGGGGCTTCGCATCGACGCTGACCGGGCCCTCGTGCGCTGCCACTTCCTTTCAGTTCATTCCAGACACCTACGCCCTTTCCACGGCGCCCACGCGGGCGGCGGTCGCAAAGGGACTGGATAGCTGGTACTTCCTGGCGGCCGACTACACTTTCGGCCAATCGCTCTACCGGGATGCGGCAGCGGCCGTGCAGGCCGCTGGTGGAAAGGTTCTGGGTCACGTGATGCATCCCTTGAACACCTCTGATTTCTCCTCCTTCTTGATGCAGGCGCAGGCTTCCAAGGCCAAGGCAGTTGGATTGGCCAACGGCGGCGGCGATTTCAGCAACGCGTTGAAGCAAGCTCAGGAATTCGGCATTGCGCAGGGCGGCCAGCATGTCGTCGGCTTTGTCGTTTTCACCAGCGATATCCAGGCGATTGGACTGCAGGCCGCTCAGGGTCTGCAGTTCGCGACCGCTACTCACTGGGATGTCGACGACAAGACACGAGCCTGGTCGCGTGAGTTCATGAAGCGTTACCGCGGCAATCCGCCCACGACGGTGCAGTCTCTGACCTATTCGGGCGTCCTGCACTGGCTGAAAGCGGCCAAGGAAGCGGGAACGCTGGACGGTGAGAAGGTCGCTGCGAAGATGCGCGAAATGAAGGTCAACGACGTCTTCGTCCACGGCGCGTCGATCCGGGACGATGGTCGCGTGTTGGAAGATCTCATGATGGTTGAAGTCAAGTCGCCCGCGGAGTCGAAGTACAAATTCGACGACCTGAAGGTCATCGGCAAGATCGACGCGGCGACAGCCTATCGGCCGCTTTCGGAAGGAAAGTGTCCGTTGGTGAAGGCCGCAAACTGAGGATGATGGCTGTTCCTTTTGATCCTGAGCGCCATCGGCACGAGGGACGTCGGGGTAGATGAATGACGAAAGAATCTGACAGCGCGGCGGAAACCGTTCGCTACGAGCTTTCCGGAAACGTCGCCAGGATCACGCTACAGCGACCGCCGGTGAACGCGTTAAGTCTCGAGATGATACGCGCGGTGGTGGCCGCCTTCCGGCGCGCCGCCGCCGACCAGACGGCACGTGTCGTCGTTCTGTCAAGTGCTGTCGCGAGGAGATTTTCGGCCGGCCTCGATCTCGACATCCTGCTCGGAAAATCCGGCGAGCAGATCCGTGAGTTCCTGCAAGAGCTCTACATTGGCCTGTACGATGCGCAGTACAATCTCGGCAAGCCGTCGATCTCGGCCGTGGGCGGCGCCGCACGTGGTGGCGGCATGACCATGGCGGTGTCCTGTGACGTGGTGTTGGCCGGCGAAAGCGCTACCTTTGGCTATCCGGAAATCGACGTCGGCATCATCCCCGGGATTCACTATGCGCATCTGCCGCGGCTGATTGGTCGTCACAGGGCGTTCGAACTGCTCTTCAGCGGTCGTGCGTTCGATGCCAGGGAGGCGTTCGAATTGGGAATAGTCAACAGAGTTGTTCCCGACGCCGAACTCGATTCCGCGGCGATGACTCTCGCGGCGCAATTCGCGTCCAAATCCGAGACCGTCGTTCGATTGGGCCGGGCGGCCTTCATGCGCCAGATCGATCTGGACTATCGTCGGAGCATCGCGAACGCAGTCGAGGACGTCTGCAACGTGGCAGTTACCGACGCCGCACAGGAAGGTCTGCGCGCCTTCGTGGAGAGACGTCCTCCGAAATGGTGATGTCGATCGGTTTGCAACTGGCGACACAACTAGCCAGGTCAAAATGGCCGCCAGCTCACTTGTCCGGCTCGGACAAGCATGGGGTTTCGTTCGGGTTCGATCGCGTTCGTCGCGTTTCATCGAGGCCCCCCGGTGCGAAACTGGTGCGCTGCAGTTCGCAACGCTAAGTATCTTGCGGTCGATGCGGGTCGTCTTCGGGCAGGATCGAGCGAATATAGTCTCTGGTCTTCCATTCGGGTGCCGGCGGAACGGGCTCGCCACTCCGCGGTACGTGCGGCGACGGCTTGGACTGCGCCAAATCGGGTATATAGCGAGGGCAATTGGGGTAAATCTCGCACTCGATACGAACAACGAGCTTGGCGCCAAAGTGCCGATCCAGCGCTGCCCGGTCGGTCGCTATCGCCGCCTTGCCATTTATTCTTATCCGGCGGCTCTTGCCGTCAAAGACCACGAAAAGCAGGCCCACGTTGGGGTTCTTTGAGATATTCCCAACGGTCCTGTACATGGAGTTGCCGTCATACTCGGGGTACTCGATGACGTTCGACCCGACGACTTTCACAAAGCCGGGGTCACCGGACTTGATGTTGCAGTCAACGTAATCACCGAACGTCGAAGCGATGAAAAAGAACCGCGCATTGCTCACGATCTCGATTTCGTCATCCCAGAAGGCATAGTGCTTCCTGTGTTTCTCGATCGCTTCCGCGGTCCGACGACCGTCGAACTGGTCTTGCCATTCTCTCATGCCTTCATGAAAGAAGGGCCTGTCGCTGAAAACCGTCATGCGGACACCCGTTCTACCGGCGGCTTCGAACGCTCGTCGACGGCAAGCTTGAAGATGTCAGGGCGCACGTAGTGCCCGACCACATCGAAATTGAAGATGTTGAAGTTGGCGCCCTTCGGATAGCCCCCAATGAAGGCTTCGGGAAAGACCGCGACGTTGATGCCCTGTTTGCCGCAATCTTCGGTCGATCGGATTGCGTTCTCCAGAGTTGCTGCAGTGTCGTCACCAACCGAACAGGCCCGGACGACGGCGGCGTTGAATTTGGTCATGGCTTGAAGAGTCTCTGTTATTTCCATATATTGAAATCATTTCTACTATAAGAATATCATGGCCTAGCTTTGTCAAGCCGTGTGGTCACGTGGGCATAAGCGCTGCGCGTAAGGGCGAGAACTGTTGACGGGCTGCCCACCTATGGGCATGGAAAATTCCAAATGCCGAAATCCAAGGCGCGTCACGAGATCGCCTCGCGCGACACCGAAGCAGAGACAAGGACGAGCGCGCCTGCGCTTTCGCGCGGCCTCAGGATTCTGGAATTCATTGCAGGTTCGGCGGAGCCGCCGAACCTGACCATGATCGCAGCCAGGCTCGGCGTTGCGATGAGTTCGGCCCATTCGCTGTGCACGACGTTGCTGCAGGAAGGCTACATTGAAAAGGCGAGCGACGGCACATTCAGCCTCTCGCTGCGAGTGCTCGACCTCGCGAGCTCAAAGATCAACAAGTACGAAATCGTTGAGCACTTCTACGCCGCCTGCGACGAGATTCAGTTGATCCGTGAGAACGGCGCGACGATGTCCGTCCTTGACGGGCCCGATGTGCTGTTCATTGCGGCGCGCAACAGTCCTCAACCTCTTGGCGTTGCTTTCAAGCCGGGTACGCGAATGCCGGCCTGCTGCATGGCGAGCGGCCGCGCACTCCTTGCCAGCTTGTCAAATGAGGAAGTGTGCAAGCTCTACCCGGACGAAGAGCTTCCGCAGCTCACCAAGGACCACCCGAAGCACCGCTCCGAGCTACTCAGAATTCTCAACGAAGCTCGCCGCGACGGGTATTCCAAGGAGATCAAAGGCACCAGGCCGCATATGTGCTCCTATGGTGCGTTGGTTGCGACGCCGTCGGGAAGGGCGATCGCCGGTGTTGCGATCACCATGTATGAGGGCGATCTCACGCCGACCGTCGAACGGGCGGCCATTACGGCAATCAAAGAGCTTGCTCGAAACCTTTCGCAGTTCGGCGATCTGCTGAGCTGAGCGCAGCGCAGCTGGACGGGCCGGTCCATCTGGTCTGATCCGCAACCACCAGTCCCACGACGATCGAATCTGAAGCGGCATCCGCGGCCAGCAATGGACGCGGACGAGATTTGTCGGCCGCCCGCTTGACATCACGCGACCGTTATCGGTACTATTCAAATAGAAGAATACAATTCAATGTATTGAATTATGGGAGTGAAGCGTGATCGCGCGTCCAGGTCTGGAGAAGCTTCGTGAAATCTCAAAAGGGCTTTCGTTCTCCATGTCTGACGAAGACCTGGCCTTCTTCCTCAGGGACATGCAGGGCCCGCTCGACAGCTACGAGGCGATCGCGGCGCTTCCCGACTTTTTGCCTCCGGTGAAATACCCAAGGACGCCGGGGTATCGCCCGTCGGCTGCCGCCAATCCGCTGAATGCCTGGTACGTCAGAACGGAGATCAAAGGGGCGAGCCACGGAAAGCTCGCCGGTCGCACCGTGGCCATCAAGGACAACGTGGCGGTTGCGGGAGTGCCGATGATGAACGGCTCGTCAGCCCTCGAAGGCTACGTGCCGGACGTTGACGCGACCGTCGTCACTCGCTTGCTCGATGCCGGAGCCACGATCATCGGCAAGTCGCAGTGCGAGTACTATTGTCTCTCGGGTGGTTCGCACACCGGAGCGCAAGGCCCGGTCCACAACCCTCATAAGCGAGGCTATTCGGCAGCAGGCTCCTCGTCAGGAAGCGCCGCGCTCGTTGCAAATGGTGACGTCGATGTCGCGATCGGCGGGGATCAAGGCGGATCGATCCGAACCCCATCGTCCTATTGCGGGATAGTCGGCATGAAGCCGACGTGGGGACTTGTCCCATACACCGGCGCGATGCCGATAGAGCTTACCCTCGATCACCTCGGCCCCATGACGCGCTCAGTCGCAGACAACGCGCTGATGCTGGAAGTCATCGCCGGTCAGGACGGCCTGGACCCGCGCCAGAACGCGCAAGCCGAGGCCAAGCGATACACCGAAGCTCTGGACCAGGGTTGCAAAGGCCTTCGGATCGGAATCCTCAAGGAGGGCTTTGGCCACGCAAACTCGGAGAACGACGTCGACGAAAGCGTCAGGTCCGCCGCCGATCATTTCAGGAGACTTGGTGCCGAGGTGCGCGACGTATCGGTCCCGATGCATCAGCTCGGCCCGAAGATCTGGCTCGTCATCGCCTATGAGGGCGCGACCCAGCAGATGATGAAGGGCAACGGTCACGGGTTCAATTGGAAGGGCCTCTATGTGACCAGCATGGTGCAAGCGCACGCCGCCTGGCGGCTTCGCGCCGACGAGCTGTCCGACCCGGTCAAGGCAACCATGCTGCTCGGCGAATACATGATCCAGACCGGTGGGGGACGGTACTACGCTAAGGCACAAAACCTCGCCCGCCAACTCCGGGCTGAATACGACAAGGCGTTTGAGGAGGTGGATATCCTTCTCATGCCCACAACGCCTCTGAAAGCGCCACCGCTGCCGACGGCAGACGCGCCGCGCGAGCTCATCATGCAGCGCGCAACGGAGAACATGGCGAACACATTCCCGTTCGACGTGACGGGCCATCCCGCGCTGCAGATCCCATGCGCGATGAACGACGGCTTGCCCATCGGGATGATGCTCGTCGCCCGGCAGTTCGAGGAGGCGACGCTCTACCGAGCCGCACACGCGTTCGAGGCGTCGACCGATTGGCGGACGCATTCCGCCCGATGACGGAATTGAAGACGTTTCAACTTTCTAACGGAGGGAGAGCCAAAGTGAGCATGAACAGAAGAGATTTCCTGAAGACGGCCGTGATCTCGTCGGCTGCGATCGCACTGTCACCGGGCGTTGTCGGCAACGCGCTGGCGGCCACGGACATCCTTGTCGGAAGTATCCATGACCTCTCCGGAGGTCTCGATGCCTACGGAAAGCCGATGCAGGATGCGATGGTCCTTGCCGCCGAAGAAATCAATGCGGCAGGGGGCTTGCTCGGACGGCCGCTCAAGATCGTCACCAAAGACCCGCAATCCTCGATGCAGCAATACGCCCAGCTCGCGCAGGAGCTCGCGCTACGCGACAAGGTCGCGGTCCTGCACGGCGGCATCACGTCCGCATCGCGGGAAGTCATTCGCCCGATCATGCGCAAGACCAATACGCTCTACTTCTACAACACCCAGTATGAGGGTGGCGTATGCGATCGCAACACGTTCTGCACCGGCCAGACGCCGGCCCAGAACCTCGCCACGGCGGTCCCGGATATCATGGGCCGCTGGGGAAAGAAGATCTACATCGTCGCCGCCGATTACAATTACGGCCAGATCGTCTCGCAGTGGGTGAAGAAATACGCCCTGGAGAACGGCGGAAATATCCTGTCGATCGACTACTTCCCCCTTGATGTCACCGAGTTCGGCCCGACGGTGCAGAAAATACAAGCGGCAAATCCCGACTTCGTTTTCTCGGCGCTGGTCGGCGGAGCGCATCTGTCCTTCTACCGGCAGTGGGCGGCCGCCGGCTTGAAGGGCAAGATTCCCATGGCGTCCAGCACCTTCAGTCACGGCCAGGAACACGTCGTTCTGAACGCGTCTGAATCCGATGGCATCCTCGTTTCCGGAAATTACTTTCCTTCCATCGACAATCCGGCGAACAAAGCATTCACAGGTGCCTGGGCGAAGCGGTTCGGCGCAGACTACCCATACATCACCGAGTTGGCAGCGGCGACCTACCAGGGCATGCATCTGTGGGCCAAGGGCGTGAGCAAGGCCGGGACGCTTGACCGAACCCAGGTGCTCGAGGCGCTGGAAAGCGGAATTTCCTTTGACGGTCCCACCGGCCGGGTTTCGATCGATCCGGCAACGCACCACTGCACGATGGATATCCGCCTCGGTGAAGTGAAGGACAAGAAGTGGTCGGTTTGCGAGACGTGGCCGCAGAGAGCTCCGCTCGATACGTCCTCGGTTTGCGACCTGATCAAGAGTCCGAACGAAAACCAGCAGTTCGTCATCAAGATCTGAGCAGAGAGCTTCATGGATTACCTCATTGCTGTAGGCCTTGAGGTCGTAAGCGGAATCGCCAGCCTGGTGCTGATTTCCATCGGGCTGGCGGTCGTTTTCGGCATGATGAAGGTCATCAATCTCGCCCACGGTGAATTCCTGATGATGGGAGGCTATGCCACGATCACGGCCGCCAATGCCGGCGTCAACATCTGGGTCTCGATCCTTCTGATCGCTCCTCTGGTTGTTGGACTGATAGGTCTGATCGTCGAGCGGTTCGTCATCCGCCGTCTTTACGGACGTGTCATCGACACGATGCTGGCGACGTGGGGGCTCTCGTTGCTCTTTATTGGGTTGGCGACGACCGTGTTCGGCAACACAACGGCCGGCATTTCCTCGCCACTCGGGCCCGTCAATATCGGGCACGTCGGCGTCAGCGCGTACAAGTTTTTCATCGTCGCTGTAGCATTGGCGGTGATCGTGGCGCTTTACTCGCTGTTCAAGCTGTCGAGATTTGGCCTGGTCGCCCGCGCCACGATGCAGAACGCGGCCATGTCGTCGGCCCTCGGGGTTGAGCCGCCAAGGGTCTACGCGGCGACGTTCGCTATCGGCTCGGCGTTGGCCGGTCTCGCAGGCGGCGTGCTTGCGCCAATTACGGGCGTCGTCCCGTCGCTCGGCGCCGCCTTTGTCGCAAAGGCGTTCATCACCGTGATTGGCGGCGGGTCGACGGTGCTGGTCGGAACGCTTTCGGCATCCGGCATCTTCGCTACCGTCAATCAATTGGCGAGCTTCGCAACCACGCCCGTCATAGGTGAGGTCGCGCTGCTCGGGTCCGCCATCATTTTGCTGCGGCTGCTGCCTCACGGAATTACCGGCCGCTTCTTCAAGGGACGCATCTAGTGATGATTGGTTCGAGGAACTACTGGCCAATTGCGGCAGCCGTGATCGCGGCGCTGTCGGCAATCGTTGTCCTTCCGGCTATCTACGACGAGTATTCACTCCTCCAGTTGACCATCTATGCCATCCTCTCCGTGCTGGCGCTGTCGCTCGCGTTCATCTGGGGTTATGGCGGCATATTGTCCTTCGGGCACGCCGTTTTCTTCGGGCTGGGCGCCTATAGCTACGCCATTGGCGCAATCAATTTCGGCGAGACGACTATCGCTCTGCTGCTGTCGATGGTCATTCCTGGCCTGTTCGCAGCTGCCCTCGGCTATTTCCTGTTCTATGGCCGAATAAGCGACGTGTACCTCGGTGCGATCACGCTGACGGTCACCCTGATCTTCTTCAATCTCGCCAGCTCGACATCCGGACCGGAGTACAGAGTAGGCCGGGTCCCGTTGGGCGGCTTCAATGGAATTCCGTCGATTCCGCAGCTCAATGTCCCCGGATTCCCGGACTGGACGCTGTCGACCACCGAATTGTTCGCCCTCAGCGTCGCAACCCTGGCGCTGGTCTATATCGGCCTGCGGCTTCTCATCAACAGCGATTTTGGACGAATCGTTGTTGCGATCAAGGAGAACGAGGTTCGTGCCGAATTGCTGGGCTACGACGCGCGGAAGTACAAGCTGGTCACGTTTGTCATCGGCGGAGCAATCGCCGGGTTGGCGGGATGTCTGTTTGCAAACTGGGGTGGTTTTACCAGCCCGGCCGTTTTTGCGCTTGGACAGTCGGTGCAGATCATCATCTGGGTGGTGGTCGGCGGGGTGGGAACGCTCGCCGGGCCCGTGATCGGCTGCGTCCTCATCCAATGGCTGACCAATTCCCTCGCCAGCCTCAACACCGTCAACAACAATCTGATCATGGGCGGCATTCTGGTGGTCGTCGTGCTCATGCTGCCGCAAGGCCTGGTTCCGACGATCGCACGTCTTGCCCGTGGCCGCAGGCCGGTGCAACGGCTCGACGCGGCCACCAAGGGCCTTGGCGGGGCGTCGACGAAGAGTGAGGCCAGGGCATGACGAACCCACCGCTGGTCGAGACGCGCGAGCTATCAGTTCATTTTGGCGGGCTGAAAGCGGTCAACCATGTCAACTTTTCGGTGTGCGACGGTGAATTGCGTTGCCTCATCGGTCCCAATGGCGCAGGCAAGACGACATTCTTCCGACTGCTTACCGGCGTGCATGCACCGACATCCGGGACGGTGAAGATCAATGGCCGTTCGATAGCAGGATTGCAGACCCATCAGATTGCAAAGCTCGGCGTGGGCATCAAGACGCAGATCCCGAGCCTGTTCGACAACCTCAGTGTGCACGAGAATATCTGGCTTTCCGCAAGACGAAATCATGGTCGCGCAGCGGCAAATCAGATTGCAGATCGTGTGATCACGGAAGAGGTGGGACTTGGCGAGTACGCAAACACCGAAGCCTCGAAGCTCTCTCACGGTCAGCGGCAATGGGTCGAGCTTGGCGTCGTGCTCGCCCAGCGTCCGAAACTGATCCTGCTGGATGAGCCGGCCGCAGGCATGACCGGCTCCGATATGGAAAAGACGGCGGAGCTGATCAAGCGCATCAACCGTTCATCGGCGATGATCGTCGTTGAGCACGACATGGAATTCATCAAGCGCATAGCCAAGACGGTGACGGTCTTCAACCGCGGCGAGGTCCTCGTCGAGAGTGACGTCGATACTGTGTTGGCCGATGAGCGCGTTCGCGAGGTCTATCTCGGAAAGCGGATGGGGCAACGGCATGATATTGGAGCTTAAGGGAGTAGGGGCGGGGTACGGACGCATCCCCATCTTGAATCACGTCGATATGTGCGTTTCTGAAGGAGAGTGCATCGGTCTTTGGGGGCCCAACGGCATGGGCAAGACGACCCTGCTGAAGACCATTCTGGGCTACCTTCCGGCAACTTCGGGATACATCAACTTCATGAGCGAAGATATTACGCAAGTCGCAACGCATGAGAGGGCCAGGAAGGGATTGGGACTCGTTCCGCAGGGAAGGCAAATCTTCCCGGCCCTGACGGTTCTTGAGAATCTGAGAATGGGCGCTGCACTTTCCGGCGAAGAAGAGAGGCATGTCATTGAGGAGGTTCTTGAACAGTTTCCGCGCCTGAAGGCGCTGCTCAAACGGACGGGGGGGACTACTCTCCGGCGGTGAACAGCAGCTTCTCGCGCTCGCCCGCTGTCTTTGCGGTCGCCCCAAGTTGGTGATGCTCGACGAACCAACGGAGGGCATCCAGCCCTCCATCAACGAGGAGATCGCCGAGACGTTGCAGAAACTGATCAGCGAGAAGAACCTGGCGATGATCGTGGTCGAGCAGAAACGGGAGTTCATCGCG
>NZ_LGHM01000057.1 GCF_001908185.1 Bradyrhizobium sp. AS23.2 | reverse complement strand
CGGCCGGCGCCGGGGACGCGGCCGGCGCCGGCTGCGTGCTGGCGGCAACCTTGGACTCTTCCGGCTTCGACTCCGGCGTGATCTCGATCTTCGCTTCAGCCTTGGCTTCAGGCTTTGCATCCGGCTTGGCGGCGACGGCACTGCCGGTCTTGAACTCGTCCTTGGCCCCGCCCGGCGAAAGTCGGCGCAGCTCGGTGGGCCCGATCACCAGCACGGTACCGACCACGGCGAGGAGACAGAATGCAATGAGGGCCTTGGTAGCGGTCATCATCGGGAAATGAACCTTCGATCGCAAAATAGCCGATGGCGGCAACCTGCGCCGATTTCGCCACGGCAGCAAGACTGTCAATGGGATGATCTCATAGTGCCTCGGATGAACCGGCGCGGCCTCGTCGGCGTCAAATGAGCAAGGTCGCATCGCGGCATTTTTTAAGGATGTTTCCGTGCACGCATTTTGCCGTCCCGCGCCATGGCTGGCGCTTGCCCTGACGCTGGCGGCGTCAGGCGCATTGGCCGCCTCCGGCCCGCCGCCGGGTTTCACGCTCACCGACGATGCCGACCTCGGTTTCACCTCGCCCGACGGAGCCACCAAGCTCGAGCAGTACATGAAAGATGGCGGGGATTTCGACGTCAAATGGCAGGTCTGGGCGCGGCGCGGCGAGCAGATGACGGAGCTGAAACCGGAGCAGGGCTATCCGGCCGGCTTCCGCTTCACCAGCGACTCGCAATGGCTGGTACGGATGCAGAAGACCGGCTCCGGCGAGCAGGACCTCTATCTCTACCATGTCGAGAAGGGAGCCTTCGTGAGCGCAACGCGGAAGTCGCTCAGCGAGCTCGCCTGGGCCTATTTCCACAGCCGGCCTGACACGAAGAGGATCAAGCTCGACTACCACATCACCGCCAATCTCGCGAAAGGCACCGAAGAGGCCTATCGCTGGCTCGGTGTGAACTGGCCCGACAACCGCTACCTCGTCATCTCGCTGTCTGGCGAAATGGACAAGCATCCGAAGAACGTCATGGTGAAGGGGCTGGGCGACTGGCGCTGCCGTTACGACCTCAAGACCGGGACCTTCGACGTGCCGGCGGTGTTCGCCAAGAGCAATGCGGAAGCGCTGAACTGGGAGATCCGCCGGTGAGGTTCCGCCCCCTCCCGTCCGGGACGACCTCGCTCGGACAAGAATCCCGAAAACAACCCCATGCAAAGTAGGACCGCTGGGCGGGGTGGCGACGCCTAACCGCGCCTGCCAACCGGCTTTCCGCCGGCGGGGGCGCCAACCTTCTGATTCCGCTCCGATTCATATTTTCCTAACCCTTACTGGTAACGGGCTCTTGTCGGTTTTGCTGCATCTTGCATCCCACGGGAGGGCTGGATGGGCACATCGATCCGATGGAGCGCGCGGATGCGCGCGTTGCTTCGCCGTTGGCGCGGGGCGCCGCTGACGTGGCTGATCGTCGGCGGCTTCGTGCTGATGGTTGCAATGGCCATCGGCACCGCGCTCACAGTCGATCGTTTCCGACAGAATGCGATCGAAAGCGGCCGCGACAGCCTGGAAAGCTCCGTGCTCATGCTCGCCCGGCATTTCGACCGCGAGTTCGAGGATTTTTCGGTGCTCCAGAAGAGCATCATCGCGGAACTTGAAAGCCACGGCATCGACTCGGCGGACGTGTTCCGCAGCGAGATGGGCACGCTCGCGATGCACGAGGTGCTGCGCAACAAGGCCAGCGGCTGGTCCGACGTCGCCGGCGCCAATGTGTTCGATGCCAACGGCGTGCTGATCAACTCGTCGCGGCGCTGGCCGGTCGCCGACATCTCGGTGTCCGACCGCGGCTATTTCCATCGCCTCAAGAGCGATCCGGCGTCGCAGGAAGAGGTCGAGGTCGTGCCCGGCCGGTTCGGCAAGGGACCGGCGATCGTGCTCGCGCGGCGCGTATCCGGCCCGCACGGCGAATTCCTCGGCATGGTCTCGCGGGCCATCTCGCCGGACCAGCTCGAATCCTTCTTCGCCTCGATCGGGCTCGGCGACGAATCCTCGATTTCGATGCACCACCAGAACGGACAGTTGCTGGCGCGCGTTCCGCATGTCGACGACATGATCGGGCAGAACTACCGCAACGGCACGCCCGAGCAGAGGGCCGTGTTCGAGCGCACCTCCGTCACGACGCAGCTTGCAAGCCCGATGGATGGCAAGGACCGCATCGTCGCCTCGCGCATGCTGACCGGCGAGCCGCTGGTCGTGGTCGCGACCAAGTCGCTGGACGCGACACTCGCCACCTGGCGCACGCAAACGAAGTTCTTCGTCGCCGTCGCCGTGTTGTCGATCGGCCTGCTGGTGCTCACGCTCTACCTGATCTTCCGTCAGATGATGCACCGGCTCTCGGTGGAGAAGCAGCGGCTCGACACTGCCCTGAACACCATGACGCAGGGTCTGTTGATGTTCGACCAGGACGAGCGGCTCATCGTCTGCAACCGGCGCTACATCGAGATGTACCGGCTCTCGACCGACGTGGTGAAGCCTGGCGCCTATTTCCGCGACGTGATCCAGCACCGCCACGACACCGGCTCGTTCGAGGGCGACGTCGATTCCTATTGCGACGGCGTCCTGAGCAGCGCCGGTCGCACGCAGAGCGCCGTCGTGGAGACCACCGACGGCCGCCTGATCGAGATCAAGAACCAGCCCGGCGCGGCCGGCGGCTGGCTCGCGACCCATGACGACGTCACCGAGCGCATCCGCGCCGACGAACGCATTGCGCATATGGCGCATTACGACGCGCTGACCGACCTGCCCAATCGCGTGCTGATGCGCGGCCATCTGGAGCGCCGCGTGGCCGAGCTTGCCGAGGGCAAGCCGTTCGCGATCCTGTATATCGACGTCGACGAGTTCAAGGGCGTCAACGATTCGCTCGGCCACGAGGTCGGCGACGAGCTGCTGCGCCAGGTCGCCAACCGCCTGCGCGCCTGCGTCAGCGGCAACGACCTCGTCGCGCGGCTAGGGGGCGACGAATTCGCCATCGTCAAGGCCGGCACGAACGACCAGGCCGAGCTGACCGCGCTGGCGGAAACGATCCTCAAGGCGCTGCGCGCGCCCGTGAACTGCAAGGGCCAGGAGGTTCCGACCGATGCCAGCATCGGCATCGCGATCGCGCCGGATCACGGAGACAATCTCGACGATCTGCTCATGCGCGCCGATCTCGCGATGTATGCGGCCAAGTCCGAGGGCCGGCGCACCTTCCGCCTGTTCGTGCCCGAATATGACGCCAAGGCACGGCTGCGCCGGCAGCTCGAGCTTGATCTGCGCCAGGCGCTGACGCGCGGCGAATTCGAGGTGCACTACCAGCCGCTGGTCGACCTCGCGGCCAATGTCGTCAACGGCTGCGAGGCGCTGCTGCGCTGGCGCCATCCCGAGCGCGGCATGATCTCGCCCGCCGAGTTCATTCCAGTCGCGGAAGAGACCGGAATGATCGGCGAGATCGGCGAATGGGTGCTGAAGCAGGCCTGCCTTGAGGCCGCGAGCTGGCCCGGCCAGATCCACGTCGCGGTCAACGTCTCGCCGGTGCAGTTCCGCGCCAAGACGCTGGCGCTGAAGGTCGCCGCGGCGCTTGCGGAGTCAGCCCTTACGCCCGGGCGGCTCGAGCTCGAGATCACCGAGACCGTCCTGATCCGCGACGACGCGGAAGCGTTGACGATCCTGCAGCAGCTCCGCGAGCTCGGCGTGCGCATCGCGCTCGACGATTTCGGCACCGGCTATTCCTCGCTGAGCTATCTGCACCGCTTCCCCTTCGACAAGATCAAGATCGACCGCAGCTTCATCAGCGACATCGGCGAGCCCGAGGATTCGTCTCCGATCGTGCAGGCGGTGGTGCACATGGCCGCCGCCCGCCACATGGCGACGACGGCCGAAGGCGTCGAGACCGAAGCGCAGCGCGAGGTGCTGCGGCAGCTCGGATGCAGCCAGATGCAGGGCTGGCTGTTCAGCCCGGCTGTGCCTGCGGCAAAGCTGAAGCAATTGCTCTCGACGCAGGCGGCGGCTTAGCGCGCGCATCGGCGCAGCGCAGGATAGGATCACGTTAATTTTCGAGACGCGCATCTGACGGCTTCGGGTCTTTGGGCCAATCCTTGAGCTTGTCCGGAAAATCCGGGCGCGGCATATGCGAAAAATACTCGGCAACGTCCACCGCGTCCTGATCCGAAAGGCCGCCTTGCCCGAGCGGGAATTTGTCATTGAAGCCGATCGGCATGTTGCGCTTCACGAACGCTGCCGCCGTGTACGTCCGCGCCATGCCGGCACCCACGTTGAATGAGCGGTCGCCCCAAAGCGGTGGGAACACGAGGGCCCCATCGGCCCGCCTCAAGCCTTCACCGTTCTTGCCATGGCAGGCTGCGCACTGCTCCACATACACCCGCTTTCCGTTCTCCACGTCGGGCTTGATCGTCCTGTCAATCTTGCCGATACCACGCCCGGGGACCTTGTCTCCCGGCTTAAATTCTTCCTTCATCCAGTCGAAATAGGCCACCATGGCTTTCAAATCCGTCCCATCCAACGGCAGCACCACGCCGTTCATGGAGCGCCTGAAACATCCGTTGATGCGCTCTTCGAGCGTTATGACCTTGCCTGCGCGCGGGGCGTAGCTGGGAAAGAAGGCGGATACACCGACGAATGGCGAACCGTCCGCCACCGTGCCGGCGTTGAGATGACAGCTGTTGCAAGTCAGGTCATCGCCAACGTGCTGAGGCAACAGCGTCCGGGTCTCAAGATGCAGTCGCATGCCGCGTACCACCTCTGTAGCATTGGGAGCCGCGAGCATGTCCGCGAGGCGCGGCGTTTCAAATTTGGAGGAATCCGTAGTCTTGGGATCAAGCTCGGCACGTATCTTGGCCACATCAGACGAAGTCACCGGCTTGGCGTTGTTGCCCCAACTGCTGCGCAAGAAGCTCAGAACTTCCGCCACCTCCTGATCCGAGAGCCGGGCAAAACCCGGCATCGTCCAGACGCGCGGGCGTTTCGCTGGTCGTTGGCGGCATTAGCATCATGAACATCATGCTGGTTTCAGTGACCGAGCGTACCCGCGAAATCGGTTTGCGTATGGCGGTCGGGGCCAGCCGCCGCGACATCCGGTGGCAATTCCTGATCGAAGCCTTGCTCTTGGCGCTGATGGGAGGGCTCGTGGGCGCAGTGTCAGGAGCCGCTGCGGCAGTCGTAATCGCGTGGAAAGCTGGTTGGCCTATCCTCATCAGCCCGTGGGCAATCGTCCTGGCTTGCGGATTTGCGGGGTTCATCGGAATTTCTTTTGGCCTCTATCCCGCCCATCGGGCCGCGCGGCTTGATCCAATTGTGGCCCTGCGCTTCGAATAGGCGATGGGCTGAAATTGGGTCTAGCTTCTCTGCGCAATGGGATTTGCCTTGCGCACTTTGTTTGGCGCACATTGACAAATTGTTGGCACGAACTGCCAAGACACGATTTCGCCCTTCGACTAAGGCGCGCCGGTTATCCCAGTGACGGGTGCAACCTCGGCAAGGATCGATGACCAATCAACCACCAATGCGTGTCTTCTTTAGCTGCTTGTTTTGCGGTGCGGTATATAGCGCCATCCAGATAAAGCAACCGGTCGTCGAAAACGGCCGCTTCAATTGTAAAGAGTGCAAGCGAACGCTCCATCGATGGTGGAGCGGATACGACTTTACAGATTGGATGGGGCCGCTCAAACCGTAGCGGGCACTTCGCTATTCTCGGCTCGTTGCTATTTCTTCTTTGCAGGCCCGAAATCCGGCTGCCAGGCGACTTCCTTGCGGCTCGGGGCCGCGACGATCACCTTGGCTTTTTCCTTCTTCGGCTTCTTGGCTTCGCGATTGCTGCGTTGCTGGCCCTTCGCCATGTCGCTCTCCTTTGGTGGTTTAAGTCCGTCGAATTCATCCGACTGCAGCACCCGTCCACGCGGTGTGCAGACCCTGACGTCCATGCAGCCTTCGCAGAGTTTCCGTGCGAGGCGCTGCGCGACCGTCGCAGTGCCGCGGCCGAGATTGGAGCGTATTCGTTGGTCCCGCTGACCAGATACGGCACGCATGTTGCCCTAGCCATTGAGGACCGCGGCTCCGCATACGAGAAGGAGAAGCAACAGCGGAGCGATCACCGACGGCACAATCGGTTCCGAGATGCGATAACGTGACATCGAACGCTCCTGCGAAGCCTTCGGCGGGAGCACACGTGCCCCTCAGTCACCGGTCGGAGCCGTTGAGAAGTGCGGTGATGGCGGCGATCCTACGCCCCCGCCGAGCCAATAGCGAACGTTAAATGCATCGCAGGCTACGGTCGCGCTGTGACATCATCGTCGCCGGCACGGTGACGATAGTGCTGGCTATTGCAAAGCGAAGCGCGCATGCTCGTCACAACCGGCGTCGGTTGGGGCTTCACTTTGCGAAAGGCAGCGTGCATGACCACCCGCTCGCGGCGAGAAACCGTCACCTTCAGGCATCCGTTCCGCATCCGCGGCATCGATCGGCTTTTGCCCGCCGGCGCCTATGAGGTCGTCACCGACGAGGAAACGATCGAGGGACTGTCCTTTCAGGCCTGGCGTCGTGTCGCCACGATGATCACCGTACCGGCAGAAGGCATGCGCGGCTCCACCGAACTGCTGTCAATCGGCTCGGTCGACCTTGCGGATGCGCAACGAGTCGACGCGAGCGCCGCCCAATGACTGACCGTCCGATAGATCTCGACAAGCATCGCGGCATGGCTGCACAGAAGGCGACCGATCTGCGCCGCGCGCTGGCCGAGGTCGAGACCCATGTCAGGGAGCTGCGCGAGCGCGAGGCCGATCTCGAGAACCGCATGATGACGGTGCCCGCCGCGTCCTGGCCGGAGGCCGCCGTGAAGGCTCGCCACCTGCTGAACCTCTATGCCGCAAGCCTGCCCGTCGAGGACACGCGCCACCGCGCGCTGGTCGCGGCGCTGTTCGACGATTTCGCCCGGCTCGGCGGGGATGACTGAAGCGGCAATGGCCGCTCGCGCCAGCAAGCAATCGCGTAAAGGAGTATGTCATGACACTGACCAGCGGCCGCTTTATCAGCCATGAATACGACCGGATGATCGTCCGATTCTCGATGCACGATGGGAACAGGGAGATTCCTTGTGCGATCTCGACCTCTGCGATGGACTATCTCGAGCGCGGCCCGCAGGCGAGGCCCGAGCAGCGAGAAGCGCAGTTCACCCGCCTGCGCGATCGCATCGAAGCACGCGCGGCAAGCAAATATCGCGCAACAGAGTTCGAAGGTACGCCACCCGGGATTGTCCTACGAGGCATCGATTTCAGGACGTAGGCACTCGGGAACGACCGGAGGAGCGATCGGAGCGCCTCTATCGATCGGCTTCTCAGTCCCGGTCGAGTTCTTCCTTGTGGAACCATCGGCGTTAGAGCGAACGAAACTCCGCAGGGGCTTCAGCGAGCGACGCTTCGCATCGCCCGGTCAGTAGCAGTCGCAGAACTGTCTACCCTATCTTCTAACCCCTGAGACTGAGGTCCTCTTTAGTCCGCCCGTGCTTTGACCTCCGGCAAGGGCGGCTTGCGCTCAAAAGGCTTCCTCTTCGGCGGCGCCGGCAGCAATCCTTCTCGGATCGCCTTCTTCCGAGCGAGCTTGCGGGCTCGTCGCACAGCTTCAGATTTCTCGCGGGTCTTTTTTTCCGACGGCTTTTCGTAGGAACGCCGCTGCTTCATTTCCCGGAAGACGCCTTCGCGCTGCATCTTTTTCTTGAGAACACGGAGTGCCTGCTCAACATTGTTGTCCCGGACAAATACCTGCAATTATTCCTCCTCGATGGGGCTGCAAATTGCGGGACGTCCTGCATGGCAGCCAATTGCGCAGGAGCATCATTGCGATTTCGAGGATGGTGGCGGTGACATTCGTCGCCAGCTTCGGATAAGCCGATTTTGTCACAGCGCCGCGACTTCGTGGTATCAACGTGACCACTGTCGTGCAGCCCTGTCAATCGATAAGGCCCTGCTTACACGTCGACAGCCTCCTTCGAAGTCTCTCGATCGGGCACCAAAGCTGCCTGATGGAATAAATGGCTCCCCTCCTTGCTAAAACGTGAGGTTGATATATATTGAGTGAGTTCGATCAGCCGCTGTGCCTTGTTGATTGCGCCCGCGGGCTCCTTTTCCAAAGACATCGACGAAGTTGAAGGTTATCGCGTGATTGTCACGCGGCACGCGCTTGTGCGCGCTTTGGAGAAGAAAATGGCGACAGGTACTGTTAAGTGGTTCAATGCCCAAAAGGGCTTCGGATTCATACAGCCGGACGACGGCGGCAACGATGTGTTCGTTCACATCAGCGCCGTCGAACGAGCTGGTCTTGCAGGTCTTGGAGAGGGCCAAAAGGTCAATTTCGAGGCCAAGACCGACAAGATGCGAGGCAAAGTCAGCGCTGAGAACCTCTCGCTGGCTTGATATCGTGGCGCCGTTTCACGGATGTACTGAAACGGCGTTATGCCCGCTCGATCTCCGGATTGAGCGGGTTTCCTCCATTGAGGAGCGGCGTGAAGGATGAGCGCCAGGAAATCGGCAGAGCCGTCACCCGAAGGCATTGCGCGTTCCGATCGCAAGCGCCTGGCGGCTGAAGAGGGCGCGCGGGCATTGGCGGATGTCGAAAGGCAGGCCATCGCGGTTCGCGCCAACATGACGCGGCTTCGAGAAGCGCGCGAGGCCAAGGAAGCGGCTGACGCAGCCCTTCAAAGAACTTCGCCAACGCCCACGGCGACGAAACGCTCGAGAAAGCCGCCGCGATAGCCGTCTTCAAAGTCGTCAACGGAACGTTGAGGGGCCGTCACATGCCGGAGAGTGCGGATGGTGCCTAGAGTCAAGCCGGAGGACGGAACCATCACTTTCTTTCTCGCGTTCGGCGCAAATCGACAGATGTGCCGGCTTGCAACGACGTTCAACACGCAGAAGCAGGCCTTCAGCTACTTGCAGAAACATCGAACGGAATTCGAGCGTATGGCGCGGGCGCGTCTTGCTTCGGGAGAACTCGAAGACGGGATTGTCATCCTGTCGATGCTGTAGCGAGGTTATCAATAGCACTTTGGGCGCGCTCAATTGATCGGGTGAACTCTTTCGCAGACGATTTTCGCTCTCAGGATGAGGCCGCTCGCATCCCGAACCTGGATGGCCCAAGCCATCGATGCTCGCGAACGTTTCAAGCTCTTTGGCCATGTCGGCCAAAGATAGTGTCGCTTCAGTCTCAGCGGCCCATTGACCGGGCAAATCCGGGCCTTCTTCGTCTACGACGAGCAACTCGCCATCCCAGATGTCAAAGTAGAATTGCGACACCTAAGGCGTCCGATCGGGCCGGCTTTTTCGCTCCGCTTCCCTGGCCAACCGCTCAGCCTTCAGCCGTTCCCGATTTGCGTGGAAAGCCTGTTGCGCTTTTTCGTAGTCCGTCGTGGTCTTCTCTGGGATTTGCTTGAATAAACTATTCGCCTTATTCACCGCAGGCGATTGAAATTGCTTTCTCATCGCTTGTCCTCCTTTGTCTTGAAGCCGTCCGCTGTCGGCGGCTTCTCGTTGCTCGGATTATTTCTGCATCGACTTGCTGGGCTTGATCGACTTGTTGTGGTCGGTCGACTTGCTGCGCTTGGGCCGACCAATTCGCACGCGCTCGAACTCCTCGGGTCCATCGAGCAGATCCCGCTTGCGAGTTGCCCGATCACCCGCTGTCGTCGTTGTGTCGCCCAGGCGATCAATCGCATTGCCAGCCATTTTGCGAGCACGCCGCTTCTGTAGATCCTGATCGGCGCTCACCGTCAGTCCCAGTTCGACCAGGCGACTAGCTGCCTCGGATGAGCAAGGCTTGTCATTCTGGTGGGCCATCCATGCCATGATGGCTCTCAGCAAGGATTCCGAGGGTCGAAAGTGTACAACCCGATCGAGGGTGGAACGGCCTACTGGCTTTCTCATCGGGCCCGCACAGTTCGCAGGCAGATATGCCGTGGTTGCCCGCCGGTCGACAGATGTCGGAATACCAACAGACAATCACCCGATGTGTTCCTGCCGTGATCACCGCACCGAACCGCGTCGCCGCACCATCGTCTGGCCCGATTACGTCAGCGCGCGTCATGATCCGCTGCTTCATGCCCGGAAGCATGACATAAAGCGGTCCGGAAACGGAGGCGAATCCAGACCGGACCTCGGACCGCGAACTTTGCCGCGAAGGCGAAGCAGCGATCGGGCAGCATAACGTCCGCGGAAGGCGGAAAGTTCACATCAGCCGTCTTGCATCGCGCACTTCGGCGAATTCGGCGTCGGGGTGGCTGACGATGGTGGCGACCATGACGCCGCTGATGATCAGCGACCACGCGGTGTCCCAATAGATCCAAAACATGTGCCTGCCTCCGTTTCGACGTCCTCCGCCCGCGGGATCAGGATAACGGCAACGCAAGGCTGCCGTTCCCGGCGCGATTGCGGCACGACGATGTGCGGGTGAAGCGCGGGGTTATCTTTGATTGGTCGGCGGTGGAGCACGATCGGTTTGACTGGTGTGGCGCTTTGCCACGACGTCCTCATCGTGCGGCCCCTTGGCGTGGACGCGGCGGTGGTTCGCAATTGCGTGAGCTGTTTTCCCCTGTGAATGAGTTCATAGGATCGTCGCCGTTTGCAGTGCACTATCGCAGGCGCCGGGGGCATCAAGATTTCAACTGACGGACTTGGCCTGATGCGGAAACGACTCGTCGCCTGGACAATTCTGACCTGCGCGCTGCTAGCGGTCGCGGTGTGGAGCCTGCTCGGGCCGCCCGAATATGCGTCCGGCCCGCAACTGCCGTCCCGCAGCCTGACAGCGGCGGTGCGGTAGCTCCTCAGCACAGCCGATACAATTTCGGCATTGATCGATCCCAACTGGAATTCGGTGCGGCGGCGCGCCTCCCGCTATCCTCCACGGCAAAACGACAATGCCGCACCGGCTTAAGGAGGAGCCCATGCTGAAATCGACCCGCCGCAGCGCGCCACGCGCTGCGATCGCCACCACCCTCACCTTCCTCGCCCTCATTTCTGGAGTCCGCGCCGGCATGGCCGAGACCTTCGCCTATGTCGGCAACGCCGACAGCAACGACATCAGCGTGTTCAAGATGGCCGAGAGCGGCGAGATGTCGCCGGTGCAGACGGCCACGTTCACCGGTGTCGACAAGCCAGGCTCCTCGACGCCGCTCGCGATCACGCCCGACCACCGCGTGCTGATTGCCGGCGTGCGTTCGCAGCGGTTCCTCGCGGTGAGCTTTGCGATCGATCCCAAGACCGGCCAACTCAGCCATATCGGCAACGGGCCGCTCGCCGACAGCATGGCGAACATCGCCAGCGACCGCAGCGGCAAATTCCTGTTCAGCGCCTCCTATGGCGGCAACAAGGTCGCGCTGAATCCGCTGCTTGCAAACGGCGTTGCCGGCGAGCCGAAGCAGGTGATCCCGACCGGGCTGAACGCGCACGCCTTCCTGCCCTCGCCCGACAACCGCTTCGTGTTCGCAACCAATCTCGGATCCGACCAGGTGCTGGCCTTCGCGTTCGACGCCACAGCGGGCACGCTGACGCCCAGCGATCCGCCGGCGATCAAGGTGCCGGAGAAGTCGGGGCCGCGGCACTTCGTATTCCATCCCAATGGCAAGTTCGTCTATCTCATCCACGAGCTGAACGGCGACGTCGCAGCGTTCAGCTATGAGGCCAAGATTGGCGCCTGGACCGAGATCCAGCGCATCACCGCGCTGCCGGAGGGTTTCAACGGAAAACCCTGGGCCGCCGACATCCACATCACCCCGGACGGGCGCTTCCTCTACGCCTCCGAGCGCACCACCAATACGCTCACCGCCTACAAGGTCGATGCGACCAGCGGCAGGCTGACCACGGTTGGCAGCGTCCCGACCGAGAAGCAGCCGCGCGGCTTTCACATCGATCCCTCGGGGCGCTATCTCGCCGCGGTCGGCGAGCTCTCCGACAGCATGACGGTCTATGCGATCGACCAGACCAGCGGCGCGCTCGGCAAGCTGAAGTCCTACGCCACCGGCAAGAAGCCGAACTGGGTGGAATTCTTGAGCCTGCCGTGAGGGAGGCGGTCCAACCCTCCCCCGGAGTGGGCGGGTAAGAGCGGCGAACCTCTTTGCTTTCGCGGCGACTAATTCAACGGGTGGCATCGCGCCGCCCGCGTTGCTGCGGCATTCTCATCCGGGTCCGCCCATGGCCCGCCGCGGCCGCTTCTGCTATCGATGAGGCCGTCAAGGCCCCAACCGGAATGACCGATGCGTCCATTGCCTGCGCGTTCCTTTTCCAGACCTCTCGTTGCTCTCACCGGATTGCTGTTGCTGTCCGCCCAGCCCGTGCTGGCCGCCGATGACGACGCGCCCAAGGGGCCGGCGGTCACGGTGCTGAAGGTCGCAAAATCCTGCTTCTCCGACATCGTCGAGGCCACCGGCACGATCATCGCGCGCGAGGAAACGTCGGTGCGGCCCGAGCGTCCCGGCCTGAAGGTGATTGAGGTGCTGGCGGAAGCCGGCGACACCATCACCGCCGGACAGGTGCTGGCGCGCCTCGCGCTGCCCGAGGGCGGTACGCTTCAGGTCGCGGCACCGGTGGCGGGCGTGATCGCCACATCGACTGCGCAGATCGGCGGGCTCGCCTCGGCCAAGGGCGAGGCGCTGTTCACGATCGTGGCGCGCGGCGAATATGATCTCGTCGGCCTGGTCGCGACCACCGATATACGCAAGCTCGCTGTCAATCAGCCGGCAACCGTGCGCATCGCCGGCGCCGGCGATATCGACGGCAAGGTGCGCCGTATCGGGCCGACCGTCGAGCCGAACATCCAGCAGGGCATGGTCTATATCGGCATCTCGTCGCAAAAGCGGCTGTTGCTGAATGCGAGCGGGCGCGCGCTGATCAAGACCGGCCAGAGCTGCAACGTCGCGGTGCCCCTGACCGCCGTGCAGTATTCCTCCGCCGGCACCGTGGTGCAGGTGATCCGCCGCAACCGCGTCGAGACCAAGCGCGTCGAGCTCGGATTGATGTCAGGCGGCAATATCGAGGTCCGCGATGGCCTCAACGAAGGCGATGTCGTCGTTGCCCGCGCCGGCGCGCTGCTGCGCGAAGGCGATCCCGTGCGCCCGGTGATGGCGAGCGCGGAAGCCGCGAAGTAGGTTTTCGCCGCACCGTCATTGCGAGGAGCGAAGCGACGAAGCAATCCAGAGTCTTTCCGCGGAGGAACTCTGGATTGCTTCGCTTCGCTCGCAATGACGATGTAGGTTCAGATGCGGTCTATGCACGCAGACCGTAGGGTGGGCAAAGGCGCAAGGCGCCGTGCCCACCATCTCCAAACATGCGATAAAATCGGTGGGCACGCTCGCTTTGCTCACCCTACAATTGCCGCGGAAAACTAGCCGCCGGCTTCGCCGAAATGGACGTCTTCGAGCAGCGAGGAGGAGACGGTCGGGACCTGGTCGCCTTCGGAGGCGCGGGAGATGGCGACGCGGGTCTTGTTGAAGACGCCTTCGGCGCTGCCCTGCGCATTGAGGTTGTTGAGGAACTCGCTGACCAGCACGCTGTGCTCGCCCTTGCCGTCTTCGGCGACCTTGCCGGGCGAGGCCGAGGAGAGGATCAGCGCGTTGTCGGTCGCGCTGATCGGCGCGAGTCCGTGGCTGTAGGAGCGGAAGCGGCGCTCATAAGGATTGCGGCGGGAAGCATCGACGACGACGAGCTTGGCCTTGGCGCCCTGCTCCTTCATCATGTCGAGCACGCCGTCGATGGAGACGCCCTGGCGGCGGACGTCGCTTTCCTTCCAGATCACGGCATCGACCGGCAGCATGTAGCTCTCGCGGCCGGCCTGCACGCCGAAGCCGCCGAAGAACAGCATGACGACCGTGTCGGGCTTGATCCGGGACTTCAGGCGGTTGACGGCGCGGACCATGTCGTCCTTGGTCGCGTCTTCCACCATGTCGACGTCAAAGCCGTTCTTGCGCAGCGCCGAGGACAGCGAGCGGGCGTCGTTGATCGACTGCGTCAGCGGCGCGTTGGCGTCGGGGTAATGTCCATTGCCGATGACGAGCGCGAGGCGCGAGGACTGGCCGATCGAGCCCGTGACCTGGTCGGTCGAGACGGCCTTGGCGGCATCGAGCGTGCGCATGTTGAGGGCAGCATGGGCGCCGATCACGAGCGACACCGTGCCGATGAGGGCCGCGGCGACTGCGATCGTGCGTCGGGAAATGTCGAGCTGCTTTACATTCATCTCGCTTCATTCCTGTCAGTGCCAAAGACCAGCCCAGCGCGCGCACACTGTTTGAGTAGCGCGATAGCGTCTTTCGGTTTGAGGGATTGGCCGGGGACGTGCCCCCGAACTGCGCGCAATTTGCGGCGCCGCACCAAACAAATCCTTAACCGGATATAGTGTCGCGGGCAATAGATTGCCAAAAAATTGAACTAAGCCACTGAATTAATTGGTTAATATCCCAAGCTAGATTTCTGCTTTTTTGGGTCCTCGTAGCCTTCCGGAGGCCGGTCATGCAGCCCTCATGCCGGTTTTTCCGTGACGTTCATCACATTTGTTTTTCTCGCGAATCCGGGTAGCTTTTTCAAAGACTTGTTGGGGGTGGCGCGCAGATGGGAGCGTGCCGGCCGGCCCCCGGCCAAGGCCCCGCGACCAGGTATTTCATGAGCTTTCATTATTTTGCCGGCGCCGCCTGCCGGGCGCTGACGGCGCGAAAAGACGGTCCCTCGCTTTACGATGTCTGCGATCCCGTGCTGGCGGGCCCAGTCGGCGGCGATCCGCATCTGGCCAAATTCTACAAGACCGCGCTCGGCAATCCCGCACTGCGGGTGCTGCTGCGGCGGGCCGGTCTGCCCGAGCTGCGTAACGAGACGAAGCTGACCCGGCTGCGCGAGGCGCTGGTGCGCGCCCGCGACGAGACCGAGCCCGACTGGGCCGCTGTCGGCCAGCCCGTCGCCGAACTCGTCGACAGCATCGCGCTCGACCATCCCAAACCGCCGCCGGCATTGTTCGCCGGCGCCATGCCGCCGCCAGCGCAAATCGACAGCGTGATCCGCGACTGCGCGCAACATCTGCTCAGCTCGTATCGCAAGAACGGCTTTCTGCCGACCTATGCCGCCTTCAACCTGATCGGCGATCCCGACTTCCGCGGACGCGAGCTGATCATGGCGCTCACGGGCCTCAACGCGCGCGGCTACAAGAATTCCTCGCTTCTGTTCAACCTCGCCCGCGTCTTCATCGCACGCTCGCCCGCGGGCGCCGTGATCAATCCGCCCTGGACCGGCATTGCCGAGCCGATGTGGGAACCGGTGCAGATCCGGCACCGCTCGGCCTATTACGATGCGTTTTTCATCGAGGCGCTGCTGAGCTTTGTCGAGACCGGGCTCGCCTCACTGGCAGACAAGATTGAGGCGGAGCGCGCCGTCGCCGACATGGTCGATTTCTGTGTCAACATCAGCCGCGAAGAGGTCGAGGGCATCGACGGCGCACGATTCAACGTCATCACGGCGCTCGCGCCCGCGCCGCATCCGCGCTTTTCCCGCTTCTTCGCGCAGATCAAGCAGGACCTCGGCTTCGGCGTCTACGTGCCGGATTGCGACACCACGGCGTGCTCGATCTCTGCGGCGACACAGGCGGGCTGCACCGATCCGATCATCGACCAGCCGCTCTTGGATTTCTACACCGGCTACCAGGTGCGCGCCGGCGTCAACGAGCCTCGCGTGACCGTGCCGCTCAACGACAATATCGACTACGAGGGCGGGGTCGCCACCTGGATCGACAATCTCAGGGGCGAGCGGCCCTACGGCAATGATCTCGATCCGACGCTCAATCTCGATATTCTCGAGGTGAGCTTCCGCAACCTTGCGCGCTGGAAAATCCTGGAGACGCCGGCGCGGCTGGCCACCGTGCATCGCATCATCGGCTTCCAGAAGCGGCTTGCGGCAAGCGGCGCCTTCGCCAATCCGCGCTCGCACATCTACTATCTGCCGGAACTCTACAGCGCCTATTTCGGCCGCTGCTACGCGGCCTTCCTGGCGTTGCCGTTGGCGGCGCAGGCCGCGATCGACCCCAACGGCGATTTCGATTTCATCCGCCATCGTGTGCTCTCCTACGTCAAGGGCGAGCTGATGGCCGCCGAGATGAACGTGTTCGACGCCGCGCTCGCGCTGATCGCCCTCGGTCATCTCGGTGCCGACCCGCGCGCCTTCGCGCCGGCGCTGAACGTGATCGTCGCGAGCTTGGGCGAAGGCGGCCGCCGCGGCCCGTTCCGCGCCTATGAATGGAACAAGATGAAGACGCCGACGCGGATATTGGTCGGCGGACCCGAGGTGACGTCGGCCTTCGTGCTGATGGGACTGGCGGTGGCGAAGCGGGCGATGGCGGGGCGGGGGTGAGATCTCGTGCCCCGGACGCAGCGCAGCGCGCAAGCGGTGCGCTGCTGAGCCGGGGCCCATGCCGCCGAGACGTCAGCCCGCAGTTTCTGCGGTCCCGGCTCAGCGGAGCGGCGTTGCACGCCGCACCGCGTCCGGGACACGAGAGCTACCCGTCACAATGACGGGAAGTTGAAAGCCCATCTCTTAGGCGGGCGCTGGCCGAGTGGCCAAAAGCCGACCACAATTGCGGGGTCTATCGAGATTTTCATCACACGCGGACCGGCATGTTGCGAAAATTCCTGATTGCGCTGTCTCTGCTCGGCTTCTCCCTGCTCACCTTGCCGTCGCTGGCGCAGGCCGCCGACATTACCGGCACGGCAAAGGTCCGCGACGGCGATTCCGTCCTGATCGGCAACACGCGGATCCGGCTCGGCGGCATCGACGCGCCCTCGGCCGACCAGCTCTGCCTCAACACCAAGAGCGAGCGCTGGACCTGCGGCGTCGCGGCGCGCGACGAGCTCGCCAAATACACCGAGGGCAAGAACTGGGTCTGCCATGCCCGCTCGATCGACCGGCGCGGCCGCACCGTGGCGCACTGCGAGGTCGGCGGTGAGGACATCCAGAAATGGCTGGTGCGCAGCGGCTGGGCGCTGGCCTATACCCGTATCTCCCATGACTACGACGCCGACGAGGCTGCCGCGCGCGAGGCAAAGGCCGGCATGTGGCAGGGTGCCTTCATCGCGCCCTGGGACTGGCGCGTGCGCAACAAGAAGACCGCCATCCTGGGCGCGACCAAGCCGCCGGAGGGGGCGCATGCGGTGCTGCTCGCTTCGGCCTCCGGGCCGGTCGCGCCGTCGCCGGACTGCACCATCAAGGGCAACGTCAACAGCGCCGGCGAATGCATCTTTCACCAGCCGACCAGCCGCTGGTACGCGCAGATCAAGATGAAGATCAGCAAGGGCACCCGCTGGTTCTGCTCGGTGGAGGAGGCGGAGGCCGCCGGCTGCCGTGAGACCAAACGATAGGGGCCGTCAGGGCTGCATTTTACGTGCTTTTCTTGAGTCCCAGCGGCGCGTAAAAGTGTGATTCAGCAACGCATCAGCCTGTTCTCAAGCAACAAGGACCAACAGCAATGACCGTTCGCGCGGGCCGGGAATTTCTGGCCATCCCCGGGCCCACCACGATGCCCGACGATGTGCTGCGGGCGATGCATCGTCCGGCGATCGACATCTACTCCAAACAGATGACCGATCTGACCGAGAGCCTGCTCCGCGACATCTCGAAGCTGTTCGCGACCAAGGGCAAGTCCTACATCTACATCGCCAACGGCCATGGCGCCTGGGAAGCCGCGCTCAGCAACGTGCTGTCGCGCGGCGACAAGGTGCTGGTGCTCGAGAGCGGCCGTTTCGCGGTCGGCTGGGGCAATGCGGCGGCGCTGATGGGCGCCGAGGTCGAGGTGCTCAAGGGCGACTGGCGCCGCGCGGTACGGCCGCATGAGGTCGAGGAGCGCCTGCGCCGCGACAAGGAGCACACGATCAAGGCCGTCGTCGTCGTCCAAGTCGACACCGCCTCGGGCGTACAGAACGACATCGAGGCGATCGGCAAGGCAATCAAGGCGAGCGGTCATCCCGCGCTGTACATGGTCGATACCGTCGCCTCGCTCGGCTGCATGCCGTTCGAGATGGACAAATGGGGTATCGACGTCGCGATGTCCGGCTCGCAGAAGGGCCTGATGACGCCGCCCGGCCTCGGCTTCGTCTCCGCCAACGAGCGCGCGCTCGAGGCGCACAAGAAAGCCAACATGTCGACGCCCTATTGGAGCTGGAGCGAGCGCGAGGGCACCGAGCACTATCGCAAATATGCCGGCACCGCGCCGGTGCATCTGTTGTTCGCTCTGCGCCAAGCCATCGACCTCTTGCACGAAGAGGGTCTGGAGAACGCCTTCCGCCGCCACAGCCTGCTCGGCGAGGCCGCGCGCCGTGCGGTCGGGGCATGGTCGGAAGGCCAGGTGCTCGGCTTCAACGTCGCCGAGGCCAGCGAACGCTCCAACACCGTAACCACGGTGACCATGAGCAACGGCCATGATCCGGCGGTGCTGCAACGCTATTGCAAGGAGAAGTGCGGCGTCGTGCTCGGCACCGGCATCGGCGATCTCTCCGGCCAGGCCTTCCGCATCGCCCATATGGGCCATGTCAACGCCCCGATGCTGCTCGGAACGTTAGGGGTGATCGAGGTCGGGCTGAACGCGCTGAAGATCCCGCACGGCAAGGGCGGGCTCGAGGCCGCGGTTGCGTATCTCGGCGAAGAGGTGGCGGTGTAGGGAGAGCTCAGACTCCGCTGTCGTCCCGGACAAGCGCAGCCTTGGCAACGCGTAGCGTTGTCCAGGGCGGAGCGCCGATCCGGGACGACGGCGGAGTATTTCGGCTACGGCTGATTTACCCGATACGCTTCAACCTGAGCCTTCAGCTTGTCCAGCGACGCGGTAGGCGCCTTCGGATCGACCCTGTACTCCCCACTCGCCAGCCACTGCAGCACCTTCGCGTCGACAACCGGCGAATGGTGGATGACGTCGCCGTAATTGCCGAGGTCGTGGGTGACCTCCTTGATCGCGCGGAAATCGTGGAGACGCACATTGCGAAGCTGTGTCAGCCGCTCGGCAATGTGCGCGGTGAGATCGGTGACGATCTTCAGCGTCTCGGGCGAGGCATCACGCATCGCGACGAATTGCAGGATCGAATACGGCGGCAAGTAGATGTCGAACGTCACGTCCGGATGGCGCGTGATCAGGCCGACGGCGTCACGCTCGAAATGCCGAACCATGACGTCGTAGTCATAGCCTTCGCCGAGGAAACGGCTGCGCACGGGATCGGTGATATAGGCGAAGGAGGCCAGCGACTTCTCCGCGTTGTAGCTACGCGCAACGTCGAAATCCCGTGGCAGCGCGTAGATGTCGTCGACGTCGGACAGCGCGAACCTGACGGGGAGAAAGGGCGTCGCCCGGGTCAGGGGCTGCCGCAGCGGCGGAATCGACCGCACTATCGCGAACAGGGACTCCTTCGCCATCGCGGCGCTGAACAGATAGGACGCGACGCCCTTGGCCGTCCTGCGATAGAGATCGACGGACAGATAGGGATCGGCCTCGATGTCGGCCGCATCGACAAAGATGAAGTCGTCCATCTCCCAGATCACGCGCCGGGCGCCGCGGGCGATCGCCTGCTCCAGCACGAAGCTTTGCTGGCGCGAATTGGAGCCGGTCATCGCCAGCTTGAGCGAACGGATGCCGAGCGCGCGATCGATGTCGCTCTGGCGGAAATGGATCGCGAGCGAGGTGCCCATGAAGGCGGTGTCGAACGACTGGCTGCGGATCAGCCCGGCATTCTGTACGCGCGTATCATCGGAGTAGAAGGCGGCGAACCGCGCAGGGCGGAACAGTTGCAAGGGATCGACGACGAAGGTGAGTGCCGCCGCGCCCAGCACGCACGCGATGCTCGCGAGGAGAAGACGCCCCAAATGTGTGAACGGCGTGCGCATCAGAACCGGAAATAGATGAATTCGCTGTGGCTCTGGATGCCGAGAATGCCGAACGCGAGCACCAGCGACGCGCCATAGAGGACCAGCGGCCGCATGCGCCCTGCTCTCAGGCTCTCGCCGACGCTGCGGTTGCCGTGATCGTATCCCATGATTCCTTGCGTGTTCGGCGCGAGCCACACCAGCGCAGCATAGATGGAGACCAGCACCAGGGCCGCGATCTCCTCGCGGCCAAAGACGATGTTTGAGGGATCAGCCATGGCGCGGAGGACACGCAGCGCACAGTCGACGCTCTCGGCGCGGAAGAACACCCAGGCGACGACGACGGCGAGGAACGTCAGCACGCGACCTGCGATGCGGACCGGACGTGCAAGAATCGCCGGAACGTTCGGCACCAACGCATTGAAAGCGTGGTTGACGCAGAGATAGGCGCCGTGCAGCGCGCCCCACACCACGAACGTCCAGGCCGCGCCATGCCAGAGCCCGCCGAGCAGCATCGTGACCATCAGATTGACGTAGCGCAGCACGCGGCCTCGGCGATTGCCGCCAAGCGGGATGTAGAGATAGTCGCGCAGGAACTGCGACAGCGTCATGTGCCAGCGCCGCCAGAACTCGACGATGCTGGTGGCTTTGTAAGGCGAGTTGAAGTTGATGGGCAGGAAGATGCCGAACATCAGCGATATCCCGATCGCCATGTCGGAATAGCCCGAGAAATCGAAATAGAGCTGGAACGTGTAGGCGAGCGCGCCGAGCCAGGCCTGATCGAAGCTCGGCGATCGCGCCTCGAAGGCCAGCGCGACCAGCGGCTGGATGCCGTCGGCAAGGCACGTCTTCTTGAACAGGCCGATCGCGAAGATGATCACGCCGCACAGGATCAGATGCACGTCCGGATGCTTGGCCTCCTTCCGCTCGAACTGCGGGATCATGTCCCTGTGGTGGAGGATCGGCCCCGCGATCAGATGCGGGAAATAGGTCACGAACAGCGCATAATGTGGCAGCGCGTAAGCCGCGACCTGCCCGCGCCAGGCATCCACCAGGAACGCGATCTGGGTGAAGGTGTAGAAGGATATGCCGACCGGCAGCAGGATGTGGACCGCGAGATGCGAGCCGAACAGTGCATTGACGTTTTCGGTGGCGAAGCCGGCATATTTGAAGACGCCAAGTACGAGCAGATCGCCGGCAACACCGAAAACGAGCGCCGTCCGGCGCTGCAACGATGTGAGCTTCGCCACGATGAGGAGGTGGCCGACCCCATAGTTGAAGGCGATCGATATCAGCAACAGGGCCACGAACTGCCAGTTGCCGATGGCGTAGAAGGCGAGCGAGGCGGCCGCCAGCCAGATCACCGGGGCGAGATTGCTGCGCCCCCCGAGCCAGAAATAGCCGGCCAGCACAACGGGGAGGAACAGCAGGATGAACGCGTAGGAATTGAACAGCATCAGGCTGGACCGGCGGCGGGAATATTGCCCCTAAAGCATACAAGCGGCCGGTCAACAACCCGGCGGCTTGGCGCAGTCCTTGGCGCAGCGGCGCTGGCAATTCGCGGAATCGGGACGATATAAGAAGGAATACACGGCGAGCCTCCCTTTTCTCCCTCGCCTCGCTTGCGGGGAGAGGGTCGGGGTGAGGGGGAGCCTCCACAAGGACGGTGAGAGTGAGAGCCGCGGAGACTCCCCCTCACCCGGATTGCATCTTCGATGCAATCCGACCTCTCCTCGCAAGCGGGGCGAGGTGAAGGACGGCGACATCGCGGATACCTAGTTGAAAGAGGATCGAGTGACACAGCAGGCCAAGACACCTTCCCAGCCCCCCATCGCCCCGCGCCGGCCGCATTCCTTCACGCGGCACGGGATCACCGTGACCGACGACTATGCCTGGCTGAAGGATGAGAAGTGGCAGGAGGTGCTGCGCGATCCCGCCGTGCTGGATCCCGACATTCGCAAATATCTCGACGAAGAGAACGGTTACACCGAAAGCCTGCTCGGCCACACCGCCGCCTTGCAGAAGACGCTGGTGCGCGAGATGCGCGGACGGATCAAGGAGGACGATTCCAGCGTGCCGTCGCCGGACGGGCCGTTCGCCTATTTCCGCAAGTTTCGCGAAGGCGGGCAGCACGAATTGTTCGGCCGCATGCCGCGCGACGGCGGCGACAGCCACATCGTGCTCGACGGCGACGCGCTCGCCAAGGACCACAAATATTTCAAGTTCGGTGGCAGCCGGCACTCGTACAATCACAAGCTCCAGGCCTGGAGCGCCGACACCAAAGGCTCCGAATATTTCTCGATCCGCGTGCGCGACTGGGCGACCGGCAAGGATCTTGACGACGTTGTCGAGGAGACCGACGGCGGCATCGTCTGGAGCAAGGATGCGAAGTCCTTCTTCTATGTGAAGCTCGACGACAATCACCGCCCGATGCAGGTGTGGCGGCACCGGCTGGGCACGAAGCAGGCGGACGACACGCTCGTCTATGAAGAGCAGGATTCCGGCTGGTTCACCCATCTGCACGAGAGCACCAGCGGCCGCTTCTGTGTCATCGCGGGTGGGGATCACGAGACAAGCGAGCAGCGACTGATCGATCTCGCAAATCCCGAGGCGCCACCGCGCCTGGTCGCGGCGCGACAGGAGGGCGTGCAATATTCGCTGGCCGATCGCGGCGACGAGCTCTTCATCCTCACCAATGCGGATGACGCGATCGACTTCAAGATCGTCACCGCACCGCTCGCCGCACCCGAGCGGGCGAACTGGCGCGATTTGATCCCGTATCGCCCGGGCATCTACATCATCGATCTCGATCTCTATGCCGGCCACCTGGTTCGGCTGGAGCGCGCCAACGCGCTGCCGGCGATCGTAATCCGCGATCTCACGACGAAGGAAGAGCACGCCATCGCCTTCGACGAGGCCGCCTATTCGCTGGACACCATGGGTTCCTACGAATTCGAGACGACTACCCTGCGTTTCGCGTATTCGTCGATGACGACGCCATCGGAAGTCTACGACTACGATATGACGAAGCGCACGCGCGTGCTTCGCAAGCGCCAGGAGATCCCGTCCGGCCACGACGCGGCCGACTATGTCACGACGCGCATCATGGCGAAATCGCATGACGGCGCCGAGGTGCCGGTGTCGATCCTCTATCGCCGCGGGCTCAAGCTCGATGGCTCGGCGCCGCTCTTGCTCTACGGCTACGGCTCCTACGGCATGGCGATGCCGGCCTCGTTCAGCGCCAACCGTCTGTCGCTGGTCGATCGCGGTTTCGTCTATGCCATCGCCCATATCCGCGGCGGCGCCGACAAGGGCTGGGGCTGGTATCTCGACGGCAAGCGCGAGAAGAAGACGAATTCGTTCGACGACTTTGCCGCCAGCGCCCGCGCACTGATCGCAGCAAAGTATACGAGCGCAAGACGCATCGTCGGCCATGGCGGTTCGGCCGGCGGCATGCTGATGGGCGCGGTCGCCAACCGCGCCGGCGAGCTGTTCGCCGGCATCGTTGCCGAGGTGCCGTTCGTCGACGTGCTCAACACCATGCTCGACGACACGCTGCCGCTGACGCCGCCGGAATGGCCCGAATGGGGCAACCCGATCGAGAGCGAGAAGGATTTTCGGACGATCCTGTCGTATTCGCCCTATGACAATGTCGCGGCGAAGGAGTATCCGGCGATCCTGGCGATGGGCGGACTGACCGATCCCCGTGTGACTTACTGGGAGCCCGCCAAATGGATCGCACGCCTGCGCGCCACCATGCGCGGCGGCGGCCCTGTCCTGCTGCGCACCAACATGGGCGCCGGCCACGGCGGCGCCTCCGGGCGCTTCGACCGGCTCGATGAAGTCGCGATCGTGTATGCGTTCGCGCTGTGGGCCGTCGGAATGGCGGACGCGTAGCGTAACCTTCTCCCTCTCCCCGTTCTTACGGGGAGAGGGTCGGGGTGAGGGGCTCTATCCACACAAACATCGCGAGTTGAGTTCGCGGAGGCTCCCCCTCACCCGGAATCCGCGCTTCGCGCGCATTCCGGCCTCTCCCCGCACGCGGGGAGAGGCGAAGAGGCTACCTCCCATTCGCCTTCCGCCAGGCTGCGAAGTCGGTGAGCGTCTGCGGATCGGTCGCCGGATAGAGGCCGAAGATGCCGCGACCCTTGCCCACTTCTTCGGTGACGAAATCCTCGAACGCGGTCATCTCGAAGGTCTCGTTGGCGATCTCGTCCGCAAGATGCGCGGGGATCACGATCACACCGTCGCTGTCGCCGAGAATGACGTCGCCGGGAAACACCGGCGCGTCGCCGCAGCCGATGGGCACGTTGATCTCGATTGCCTGATGCAAGGTCAGATTGGTCGGCGCTGAGGGGCGGTGATGGAAGGCCGGGAAGCCGAGCCTTGCGATCTCGGCGGAATCGCGGAAGCCACCGTCGGTGACGACGCCGGCGACACCGCGCTTCATCAATCGCGTGATCAGGATCGCGCCGGCGGAAGCGGCGCGCGCGTCCTTGCGGCTGTCCATCACCAGCACCGCGCCGGGCGGGCAATCCTCGACCGCCTTGCGCTGCGGATGCGAGCGGTCCTTGAACACATCGATGGTGTTGAGATCCTCACGCGCCGGCATGTAACGCAGCGTGAAGGCTTCGCCGACCATGGTCGGCTGGTCCGGGCCGAGGGGGTGCACGTCCTGGATCATCTGGATGCGCAGGCCGCGCTTGAACAGCGCGGTGGCGACGGTGGCGGTGGAGACGGATTTGAGCTTGTTGCGGGTGGCTTCGCTGAGTTTGGACATGGTGTATCCTCTTGTCATTCCGGGGCGCGCGTAGCGCGAGCCCGGAATCCATCGGGCCGCACACACAGCGGTGAAATGGGTTCCGGGTTCGATGCTTCGCATCGCCCCGGAACGACGGTCAGTAAATCGACGGCTCGCCGATCGGCGCGCCGAAATCGGTCTCCAGGAAGTCGAAGTCGCAGCCGTCATTGGCCTGCTTGATGTGCTTGGTGAACATCCAGCCATAGCCGCGCTCGAAGCGGCGCTCGGGCTGCTTCCAGGCGGCGCGGCGCTTTTCGAGCTCGGCCTCTGATACGTCGAGATTGATGGTGCGAGCGGCGACGTCGAGCGTGATGCGGTCGCCGTTCTGCACCAGCGCCAGCGGGCCGCCAACATAGGATTCGGGCGCGACGTGCAGGATGCAGGCGCCGTAGCTGGTGCCGCTCATGCGCGCATCCGAGATGCGCACCATGTCGCGCACGCCCTGCTTCACGAGCTTGGTCGGGATCGGCAGCATACCCCATTCCGGCATGCCCGGCCCGCCCTGCGGCCCCGCGTTCCGCAGGATCAGGATGTGATCCTCTGTGACGTCAAGATTGGGATCGTCGACCGCCTTCTTCATCGAGGCATAGTCGTCGAACACCAGCGCCGGCCCGGTATGCTTGAGGAAGCGCGGCGCGCAGGCGCTCGGCTTGATGACGCAGCCGTCGGGCGCGAGGTTGCCCTTGAGCACGGCGAGCGCGCCCTCCTTGTAGATGGGATTGTCGACCGAGCGGATCACGTCGTCATTGTGCACTTCGGCATGGGCGATGTTCTCGGCCAGACTCTGGCCGGTCACGGTGATGCAGTCGAGATGCAGATGCGGCTTGATCTGGCCCATCAGCGCCGGCAGGCCGCCGGCATAGAAGAAATCCTCCATCAGATAGGCATCGCCGCTCGGACGGACGTTGGCGATCACGGGCACCTTGCGGCTGGCCTTCTCGAAATCGTCGAGGCCGATGTCCTGGCCGGCGCGGCGGGCTTGCGCGATCAGGTGAATGATCGCATTGGTCGAGCAGCCCATTGCCATCGCGACCGCAATCGCGTTCTCGAAGGCCTTGCGGGTCTGGATCGTCTTCGGGGTCAAATCCTCCCAGACCATCTCGACGATGCGGCGGCCGCATTCAGAGGCCATGCGGATGTGGTTGGCGTCCGCGGCGGGAATCGAGGATGCGCCCGGCAGCGTCATGCCGATCGCTTCCGCGATCGCGGTCATGGTCGAGGCCGTGCCCATGGTCATGCAGGTGCCGTAGCTGCGGGCGATGCCGGCTTCGATGTCGAGCCAGTCGCGATCCGAGATCTTTCCGGCGCGCCGCTCGTCCCAGTATTTCCAGCCGTCCGAGCCCGAGCCGAGCGTCTTGCCCTTCCAGTTGCCGCGCAGCATCGGGCCTGCCGGCAGATAGATCGCCGGGATGTTCATCGAGGTGGCGCCGAGGAGCAGCGCCGGCGTCGTCTTGTCGCAGCCGCCCATGAGCACCACACCGTCGACGGGATGGCTGCGCAGCAGCTCCTCGGCGTCCATCGCCAGCAGATTGCGATAGAGCATGGTGGTCGGCTTCAGCAGCGACTCCGACAGCGACAGCGCCGGCAGCTCCAGCGGCAGGCCGCCGGCCATCAGGATGCCGCGCTTGACGTCGTCGACGCGCGACTTGAAGTGCATGTGGCAGGGCTGGGCGTCCGACCAGGTGTTGAGGATCGCGATGATCGGGCGGTCCTTCCACTCCTCCGGGGCATAGCCCATCTGCATGGCGCGCGAGCGGTGTCCGAACGAGCGGAGATCGTCGGGCGCAAACCAGCGCGCACTGCGGAGCTGGTCGGGTGTTTTCTTCTTGTTCTTGGTCATGATTGGGTGCCCCATTTCTGGACGGTATTCCGCTCGATGGCGCGGAAGATCAGGTTCTCGACAAAGAGCCCGATGATGATGACAGTCAAGCGACCTGCGAACACCGCAGGTTGCGGTTCTCGAAGATGAACCAGCCCAGGGCGAACTGAACGAGATCCGGAGCGGCCATCCCGAGCACCCGACCGACCAGGCATCCGCGGCTCGAGCGGGCGGACGCCCTGTCAGTCATGTGCACGTAAGCCTACACACGGCGGCGCCGCCGGAATCGCGCGCGGCGACCGGCGCATCGGCCGCGAAGTGCTTGCAGGATGGGCACAATCCGCGCAACAATTTCGTATTTGAAGCTTTGATTTGGGTCGCTGGAAGCTTCCCTGCCCGACCCGGAGGTTTTTACGTGGCCAACATCCTGATTGTGGATGACGACCCGCGGTGCAGATCAGGATCCGGGCCGAGACGCTGCTCGCTGCGGTCGCTGGCCGCCTCAAGGTGGTGCAATCTTCATCTCCGCCCCGCCCCGGCGTCAGCTCCGGCCGCGGATGACGGGACCGTCCATGTTGCAGTGTAGCAGAACATTCCGGCCCATTCCCGACGCGGCGCGAAGGGCGACATGACCCTCGCAACCCGGCTGGCCATCGCAATGATCCTGTTGGTCGCGATCGCGGTCTCCGCCGTCGGATGGCTGAGCCATTACAGTCTGGAGCAGGCCTTCCTGCCGCGCGTGCTCGACCGCATTGAAAGCCAATCACGACTGATGGCCTCCCAACTCGAAGCCCAGACCAACGGCGCGCGCGCCGACATCGCGACGTTCCGCTCCGATGCCGCCGTGCGCGGCATGATCGATGCCCATTTCAACAACGGCATCGATCCAATTGATCACCTTTCAGAGAAGACCTGGCGTGAGCAACTGCTGACGCGCCTCGTGGCCGATGTCGGGGCCAACCCGACCTACGCGAAATTTCGTATCATCAACGCCGACGGCAGCGAATATCTGCGCGTCGACCGAACCGGCCCGACCGGATCGGTGCGCATCGTTCCCGACGATGCCCTGCAAAATAAAGACGATCGCTCCTTCTTCCAGGACGCGATCCAGCTGTCCGAAGATCAGGTCTACGTCTCTCCGGTCGACCTGAGCGTCGACGACGGCGTGATCCAGATGCCCCATGTTCCGACGTTGCGCGTCGCGGCACCGCTATTTGGATCCGATCACCGGCTGTTCGGCATCGTCGTCGTCAATGTCGACATGCGACAAGCATTCGACCGCATTCGGATATCGATCCGGCGCGGCGAGTCGGTCTACGTCGTCGGCCGTAACGGCGATTATCTCGTGCATCCGGATCGGACTCGCGAGTTCGGTTCGCAACTGGGGACACCGACGCGCTGGCAGGACGACTTCCCCTATTTCGCTGCAATCACCGGATCGACTCAGGGCGCTACCCAAATCGTGCCAGGTAGCGACGACAGGCCGAGCGGCACTTCGATCTCGCCCGCGATCCTGGCCGAGGGCCAATGGGTCGGCATCATCCGCGTCGCGCCCTACGCCGTCTTCATGGCGCCGGCGGTCAGCATCGAGAACAGCACCATCACGATCGGCATCATCGCGGTGATGGTCGCAGCCGTGCTTGCCGTGCTCCTGGCGCGATCGCTGACCCGGCCGATCGGACGGCTCACCGCGGCGGTCGAGGCGATCGGGCGCGGCCATTCCGCCGAGATCCCGGTCGACGCGCCGGGCGAGACCGGCGTGCTGGCGGGGGCTTTTGCGCGCATGGTCGAGGAGATGAAGGCGAAGACATCCGCGCTGGAGCATGAGGTCGAGGAGCGGCGGCGCACCGAGGCCGCGCGCGACCATTATGCCGCGCGCGAGCGGCTGTTCAGCGCGGCGGTCGAATCTTCCGACGATGCGATCATCATGCAAACGCTCGACGGGATCATTACGGGCTGGAATCCGGCCGCCGAGCGCCTGTACGGCTATTCTGCGGAGGAGGCCGTCGGCCAGCCGACCTCGATCATCATACCTGCCGAACGCCGCGAGGAAGGGAAGGACTATCTGCGGCGGATCGCGCTGGGCGAGTGGATCGAGAACTTCGAGACCGTGCGGATCCACCGCGACGGCAGCCTGCTCGAAACATCGGTAAGTCTCTCTCCGATCCGGGGCCCTTCGGGCGAGATCATCGGCGCGTCGGGCTCGGCACGCAGTCTTACCAAGGCGCGGCGGACCGAGCGGGCGCTGCAACAGCAGTTGGAGGAGCGGCGGCAGCTGTTTGACACCTCGCAGGACCTGATCATGATCATGAACCCGCAGGGCCATATCGTGCAGATCAGCCCGAGCAGCATGGCTGTTCTCGGCTACCGGCCGGAGGAAATGATCGGCCGCCGCGGCATGGATTTCATCCATCCCGACCACCTCGAGCAGTCCCGCGAAGAAATGCGCGCGCTCCGGCGCGGCGGACATCCGAAGTTCGCCGACACCCGTTTTTTCCACAAGGACGGACGCGAGGTCTGGCTATCCTGGCTCGGCAACTGGTCGGATCAAGCCAGGCGCTTCTTCTTCGTCGGACGCGACATGACCGAGGCGAGGCTCGCGGAAGAGTCCTTGCGCGAAAGCGAGCAGCTCGCGCGCAACATCGTCGAGACCGCGCTCGACGCCTTCGTCCAGACCGATGACCACAGCAGCATCCTGAGCTGGAGCTCGCGGGCCGAAGAGCTGTTCGGCTGGCGGCGCGAGGAGGTGCTGGGCCGGAACGCGATCGATCTCATCGTCGCCGAGGGCGAGCGCGACAGGGTCAAGGCCGGCCTCTCGCGTTTCCTCGAGTCCGAGGACGGCCAGATGCTCAACCGCCGCCGCGAGCTCATGGTCCGCCGCCGCGACGGCAAGGAATTCAAGGCAGAGCTGAGCGTCACGGCGCTGAGGCGCCGTGAAGGCGTTCTTTTCAACGTGTTCTACCGCGACCTCACCGACAAGATCGCGTCCGAGGAGCGCATCCGCCACGCCGAGAAGATGGAGGCGGTCGGCCAGCTCACCGGCGGCGTGGCGCATGACTTCAACAATATCCTCACGGTCATCACCGGGACGATCGAGATCCTAGCGGACGCGGTGGCCAAGGATCCGGCGCTCGCGGCGATCGCGAAGATGATCGACGAGGCCGCCGGGCGCGGCGCCGAGCTGACCCAGCATCTGCTCGCCTTCGCGCGCAAGCAACCGCTCCAACCGCGCGAGATCGACATCAACTCGCTGATCATCGATACCGCGAAGCTGTTGCGGCCGACGCTGGGCGAACAGATCCAGATCGAGTCGGTGTTCGAGGAGGAGAGCTGCGTCGCGATGGTCGATCCCAACCAGCTGACCACCGCGATCCTCAACCTCGCGCTCAATGCCCGCGACGCCATGCCTGATGGCGGCAAGCTGATGTTGGAAACGGGCTTAGCCTATCTCGACGAGGTCTATGCCAGCGCCAACGACGTGCCGCCCGGACACTACGTTCTGATCGCAGTCAGCGACACCGGCACCGGCATTCCCGCGAACATGCTGGCAAAAGTGTTCGACCCCTTCTTCACCTCGAAGGGACCCGGCAAGGGAACCGGCCTTGGGCTCTCCATGGTCTACGGCTTCATCAAGCAGTCCGCAGGCCACATCAAGATCTACAGCGAGGAAGGCCACGGCACTACGATCAGGATGTACCTGCCGCCCGGCAAGACGCCCACGGCGGTCAGCGATTGCGTGGCTCCGGTGACGATCGAGGGCGGACACGAGACGATCCTCGTGGTCGAGGACGACCGGCTGGTGCGCGACTACGTGCTGGCGCAGCTGCATTCGCTGGGATACGTCACCCTGCAGGCTGCGAACGCCGCGGAAGCGCTCGCGATCGTCGCCACCGGCAAGCCGTTCGACCTGCTGTTCACCGACGTCATCATGCCCGGCAAGATGAACGGACGGCAGCTCGCCGACGAGGTCTTGAAGATGCGTCCCGATCTCAGGGTGGTCTATACCTCCGGCTATACCGAGAACGCGATCATCCATCACGGCCGGCTGGACTCAGGCGTGCTGCTGCTGGCGAAGCCGTATCGTAAATCCGATCTGGCGCGGATCATCCGCAAGGCGCTGCAGGGATAAGGCGCCCTCTCGTGTCTCGGACACGCTGCAGCGTGCCATAAGCGCGTACACGCGCGTCCTCGACGCGCTATGGCTGCTGCGCAGAGCCGGGACCCAGAACTTCTTGTGATTGTTTGGAGAGATGGGCCCCGGCTCAGCAGCGCATCACTGCGTGACGCGCTGCGTCCGGGGCACGAGAGAGGAGCGCCAGCCGCCTTACGACGCGCGTTGCGCGGCAGTCATCACGATGCGGATCAGGTCGGCGGCGTTGCGCGCGCCGAGCTTCTTCATGATGTTGGCGCGGTGGTCCTCGATGGTGCGCGGGCTGATGCCGAGCGTGCGGCCGGCTTCCTTGTTGGACGCACCGCAGGCGAACTGCTCGAGCACCTCGCGCTCCCTGCGCGTCAACGGCTCGCGCCCGGGGAAGTGCAGCTGGCCGAATTTCGGCGACGCGTTCTCTGCCTGCCTGCGTGCATAGGCCCCGATCGCCTCGTCCAGCCGGCCGACGATCTCGCTGCCGCGGAACGGCTTCTCGATGAAGTCGAGCGCGCCGCTCTTGATGGCGCCCACCGCCATCGCGATGTCGCCCTGGCCGGAGATCATGAAGATCGGCGCCGGATACTCCTCGCCTTGCAGTTCCTTGAGAATGTCGAGCCCCGACTTTCCGGGAATGTGCACGTCGAGCAGAATCGCAGCCGGTGTGCGGCTTCGCGCGATGGAGAGCAGCGCTGCGCCGTCCGCAAAACAGATCACTTCGTAGCCCGCCGCCTTCAACACCATCGACAAGGTTTCGCGAACGGCAGGGTCGTCGTCGACAACGAAGATTTCACCGCGAGAGGTTTGTTCGGCCATGTGCTACGTCCATTCGCATTGAGGACTCGCGTCCGCGCCAACCTGTATGGCGCTCGGCGCGGATTCGGCCCACCCGTATTTGTACGGGACATGGACTTAACGCACAAGTAGCGGCGGGATGCCTAATTGCACGGCACGGAGAATATCCATGCTAAATCTCGCTGGCACGCCCCCGCTCATCGCGACGCTCGAAACTGACAGCCGTCAGTTGATCGCAACTGATCTTCGCTCTCTGATCGCGCGCATCGAGATCAGTATGCGTCTGATCGACGCGGCCATGGAAAGGGAAGACATGGCACAGGAAGACGATAGCGCTGTCGTGGGTTCCACCGACATTTTCGTGCTGGATGATGTCACGCCCCGTTATGCCACGGCGAGCGCAGCCCTCAACGCCTGCCGGGCGGGCCTTGGCCACGCCCTGCAAGGCTTGTCGGAATCCGGGAGTCCAGCGTAGGTCGCCATCAGCGGAGAATCCGCCGCAGCTGATTGCATGGCAGCTCCGCGCTTCAGGCGCGGTGCCGCTCCACGATCGCGTCCGTGGCGACGCCGCCCCAGGTGTGGATCGCCGGCAAGCCCATTGCCGTCTTGCCGAGATTGGCGAGGCTGATGCGCAAGGCCGCGAGGTCGAGCGGCTTCGGCAGGCCCTGGAGCTCGATCCCGACCGAGCGCGCAAAGCTGCGGGCGGCGCTGCGGCGCTTGCCGTCCATGCCGCTGATGACGATCACCGAGCCTGCGAATTTCGCGTCGGCCATCTCGCGCAGCACGTCGATGCCATCACCATCCTCCAGCACGAGATCGAGCGTCACGCAGTCGAAGCGCGCGGAGCGGAGCTTTTCGATCGCCTCCGCCACGGACGGCGCCACGGTGACTTCATGGCCGGCGTGCTTGGCGGCGACCGTAATCAGGCTGCGCTGCGTGGCGTCGTCATCGACGACCAGGAGCTGCAGCGCACGCCGCTCGGCGACGTCAGGCAGGTTTGACGGGATGGGAGAGAGAGAGCTTCTTGGCATTGCCGGACCCTGAGATTGAGACGGGCAATTGATACACGGGTCGCGCTTAAACCACGTAAAGCCGTTGTGACGAATTCATTCGGATGTTTTAGCAAATGTGAACCAACGTCTCGGGACACCGCGACGAGGCGCATGCGGAGATCACGCCGCCGCGTCGTGGCCGCCAGCGCCGCGCTTCTTCCGGTGCTTGCCGCGCAGGAACTGGATGTCCATTTCGGCACCGTTGACGCGCACCAGCTCGCAGCGGCGATAGGCGAGCCCGGTCGACGACAGCAGCAGGAAGAATTCCTTCAGGTTCAATCCCTGGATCGAGCCTTCCACGGTGAGGATGGCGTCGGTGTCGGAGATCGCGTTGAGCTTGCAGTCGCGCCGCCACGTGCCGTCGATCGCCATGATGCAGACATCATAGCCGCGACTGAACGTGACGCGCTCCGCACCCCTTCCATCCTCGGCCATGCTTATCGTCCTGCCATCACCGCCATGCGCGGCGGCGCGCTTGCGAGAGCCGGCCTGGGGGCCGCGGCCGCACGCTGGTCGTTCGGCTTGTAGAGACCGCGCCGGTCCGGGATCGGCCGGAACGTATCGGTCAATCCGACCACGGTTTCGGCCGCACCCAGCACCAGGAAGCCGTCGGGCTCGATCTGGCGCGCAAGGCGGTTGAAGATGTTGATCTTGGTGTCCTGGTCGAAATAGATCAGCACGTTGCGGCAGAAGATGACGTCGAACGTGCCGAGCTGGGTGAAGTCGTGCAGCAGGTTGAGCTGGCGGTGCTGGATCATCGCCCGCAATTCGGGATTGATCTGCCAGGTCTCGCCGGTCTGCTTGAAATATTTGACCAGCATCTGGATCGGCAGGCCGCGCTGCACCTCGAACTGGCTGTAGACGCCGGACTTGGCCTTCTCCAGCACCTCCTGCGACAGGTCGGTCGCGATGATCTCGACGCGCCAGCCGGTAAGTGCCGCGCCCATCTCCCTCAGGCACATCGCCAGTGAATAGGGCTCCTGCCCGGTCGAACCGGCGGCGCACCAGATGCGCACACTGCGGCGGCCGGCGCGCGCCTTGATGACCTCGGGCATGATGGTGTCACGGAAATGATCGAACGGAACCTTGTCGCGGAAGAAGAAGGTCTCGTTCGTGGTCATCGCCTCGACCACGTTGGTGATGAGCGCGCCCGAGCCGCCTTGGAGCTTCTGCACGAGCTCGCCGATGCCGGAGAGCCCCGCCTTGCGCGCGAGCGGCAGCAGGCGGCTTTCGATCAGATATTGCTTGTCTGCGGACAGGTCGAGACCCGAATGGTCCCTCAGGAACTTACGCAGATATTCATAGTCGGACGGGGTCACGGATGCACTTTCGGAAGCTGTACTGGAACACTCTGGCCGGAAAGACGCGGGCCAGACACACTCAGACCAACGCTCGTCCGACCGGGATCAAGCCGACTTCGGCGAATTTGTCGGCGATAATGTCTTTGTTGAATGGCTTCATGATGTATTCGTTGGCGCCGCCGCTGAGCGCCTGGGCGATATGAGCCACGTTGTTCTCGGTGGTGCAGAACACCACCCTCGGCTGGTCGCCGCCGGGCAGGCGACGCATGTGACCCATGAACTCGAAGCCGTCCATCACGGGCATGTTCCAGTCGAGCAGCACCGCATCGGGCAGCTGCCGCTGGCAAATCTCCAGCGCCTTGGAGCCGTCCTCGGCCTCGGTGACTTCGAATTCCAGGCCTTCCAGGATCCGGCGCGCAATCTTGCGCACGACGCTGGAATCATCGACCACCAAACATGTCTTCATTTTGGTTCTCCGGCTTCGATGTTTTCGTTAGCTCACGCAGCCATCTGCACTTCGGTCTTGAGTTCGAGGACGCGATCGACGTCGAGGACGACCATGAGCTGGCCGTCGAGGCGGTGGACGCCGCCGGCGAGCTTGGCCATGCGGGGGTCGAGGTTGACGGGGTTCTCTTCCTTGCCGTCCTCGGGCAGGCGCAGCACCTCGCCGATCTGGTCGATCAGGAGGCCATAGGATTCCCCGCGCAGGTCGACGCCGACCGCCATCGGCACCTTGCCGTCCTCGGCCTTGGGCAGGCCGAGCCGGGCGCGCATGTCGATCACGGTGACGATGCGGCCGCGCAGGTTCAGGACGCCCGCGATCTCGCGCGAGGCCAGCGGCACGCGGGTGACGCGCTCGGGCATGAACACGTCCTGGACGCGGGAGATCGGCAGGCCGAAGAGCTGGCCGCCGATCATCGCGGTGACGTATTCGACCATGGCGCCCTCGGTGGTCTGGGTCTTGCTGCTCATGAACGTCTCTCCTGATCCATCCCGCTGTTTTGTCTGAGCATGATCTCCGCGCAAACGCGTTCCGCGTTTGTCGCGAGGGAAAACCGCTTCACA
>NZ_LGHM01000056.1 GCF_001908185.1 Bradyrhizobium sp. AS23.2 | reverse complement strand
TGACGCCGCCGCCGACGAAACGCTCGCGCCAGGCGATGCCGGCCTTGTCCAGCGCGCGCACGGCAATGGCGCGGACCCCGCATGGCGGGGCAAGCGTCGCGAGCGGCAGCGGCTCACCCTTCGGCAGGGCGAAGCGTCGTGACGCGAACCAGCCGAACTCATCCTCAGCGAGCTTTTCACCGCCGCGCCGGCTGCCTTCCCGGCGGACAATCACCGCATCCAACTGCCCCGCGTCGTAGGCATCCTGCATCTCGCGCGAGAAGCCGATGGTGACGGCGAGGGTGAGGTTTGAGGACATCGCATGCAGCCGTTCGAGCAGTGGCACCAGTTCGGGGCCAGCGGCGTGATCGGAGATGCCGAGCGAGAGCGACTGTGCGGGCGGTGCCTCGCCCGATAGCGCGCGGTCATGCGCCGCGATCAGCGCGCGGGCGCGATCGAGGAAAGCAGCGCCGTCGGATGTGAGCCGGACCGCGCGCGGCGAGCGCTCGACGAGACGCTTGCCGAGCAGCGTCTCCAACCGCTGGAGTTTTAGACTGACGGCGGCTTGCGTCGTGCCAAGCGCTTCGGCGGCACGCGTAAAGCTTTGGAGGTCCGCGACCAGCAGGAAGGCCTGGACGGTGGCGATGTCGAGCGTAGCTGTCATTATGGATGATTATCACTGGTATCAGTAGAGATAAGATACCAAAATGAAGATGGGAGGTCTAGCTTCTCACCAACGCCGCGCAGACCCCGCGCGACATTTTTGGGAGAACGATCATGCCCCTGATCATCGTGTCCTACACCAGCGCCCGCCAGTCGCCCTCGCCGAAGGCCGACATCGCGAACGCCGTGTCCGAACTCACCGCAAAAATCCTGCACAAGGATCCAGAGGTCACCGCCATCATCGTGAAATCGATCGATGCCGATGACTGGTTCGCCGGCGGCAAGTCGCTCGCCGAACAGAAGCTCGCAAGCTACTGGATCGACATACACGTCACCGAAGGCACCAACACCAAGGACGAGAAGGCGGCCTATCTCGCCGCGATGTTCAAGCGCATGGCCGGGATTTTGGGCCCGCTGCATCCCGAGACCTACCTGCACGTCGACGAGGTTAAGGGCGATGCCTATGGTTTCGGCGGCCTGACCCAGGAGCGGCGCTACATCGCCGGCAAGCTCGAAGTTTCGCTGGAGAAGGCGTGATGCCGGAGGCCGCGGGTGAACAATCTCACCCGCGGCTTGCATCTGTTGCAGCGTCGATCGTCAGCTCGCCGTGCGGAACTGAACTTCCAGCTTGTTCAGGAAACACGTCTTGTCGAACAGCGCCAGGTCCAGCGGGTTTGGCAGCCTGACATCGCTAACGTCGGGGCAGGACTTGATCGACGGATCATAGGATTGGTCGATCTGCGAGATGAAGACGACGATCAGGCCCTTGTCGCGTGCGAAGGATTTCAGCGCGCGCACCTGAACGGTCAGCTCAGGGTTTTCCCGCCTCTGATCGAGCAGTTGCAGATAGTCGACCACCACCAACGAGCCGCGAGGCGCTGCAGCCATTCGCTTGACGATGTATTCGGCGCTGATGGCATCGGAGCAGTCGACGTCGAACAGTTTGTCGAACTGCACCGGATCCACGCCGATCGCGCGCACGCGATCAAGGACACCTTTCTCGGTATATTCGAGCGAGAAGAACGCAGCGCGATGGCCCGACCGCATGGCCTCGACGGCAAGTTCGAGGCTCATCAGCGTCTTGCCCTGACCGGGGCGCGCCCCGACCAGCACCAGGTCACCCGGCCGGAATTGCGGGAATAGCCGATCGGCCGGCGTCACTGCGGCAGCTTTCGCAGCGAGCATGCTCCAGGCGGAGAACCCTTCCGTCGTGGCCACGCGGTCAAGCGCGTCGTGGAGGGGGATGCCTTCCTCGCGGGACAGGCGCTTGGCCTTGCGCTTCAGATGATAGATCGGCGCAGACAACTTCATCGAGAGAACCTCCCATTGCGAGCTGAAGCGCAATCCCTCCTTATGCCTGGCGCTCGAACAGTCGGCCCAATGATCAATTCGCCCGGCATGATCTGTACTTTCCCGGCGGAGGGGGGAGGCGTGGGCGGCACCGGAATCAAGCATAGCTCATTCCGCGTCAGCGGAGAATGAGTGAGGCAGGTAGCTCTGCAGAAAAGGCTAGGCGACCGCTTCCGCCATCAGCGCGCGCGTCGGCCCGAACAATTCCTCGAATGCCTGTCGGAGCGCGATGTCGACATCGGCCATCGTCACGATCTGGCCGAGGTCAACAAGCGAGGTGACGCCATAGCGGGGATCGGCGACGCCGCAGGGCACAATGCCGGCGAAATGCGAAAGCTCGGGCTCGACATTGATGGCGATGCCGTGGAACGACACCCAGCGCTTCAGCCGCACGCCGATCGCCGCGATCTTGTCCTCATGCTCGGGCCCCTTGTCGGGCCGCTTCACCCAGACGCCGACACGGTCCTCGCGCCGCTCGCCGCGGACGTTGAAGGCAGCAAGGGTCCGCAGGATCAACTCCTCCAGGCTCGCGACATAGGCCCGCACATCGGGCCGGCGCCGCTTGAGGTCGAGCATGACATAGGCCACCCGTTGGCCCGGCCCGTGATAGGTGAGCTGGCCGCCACGCCCGGTGGCAAAGGTCGGGAATCGGGGATCGAGCAGGTCGGAAGCCTTGCCCGATGTGCCGGAGGTGTAGAGCGGGGGGTGCTCGAGCAGCCAGACCAGCTCCGCGGCCTCACCTGCCGCAATCGCCGCGACTCGCGCCTCCATGGCGGCCACTGCGTCCGGATAGGGCACGGGGGCGTCTGAAATCCTCCATTCCACCGGCGCGCCGGCGGAGGCGGAAAACGACGTCAGATCGAGCTCTTGGCGGGGGTTTTGAGGTGAATTAACCATTGGCTAACCATAACGTGGTGATCATCGTGGGAGCAAATACAGAGTCCAAAGTCTCAAGTTGCGGCGGTCCTGACAGTGCCCACTCTCGATAAAGTCACCGTGGATCTCATGGTCGTCCTCGGGACGACCACTATGCCGATCCATCAAGTATTACGTCTTTCCCGCGGCGCCATCATCGAACTGGACGCAACCGAGGCCGACGAGGTCAAGGTTTTGGCCAACAATTTGCCGGTGGCCTCCGGCGTCGTGCTGGTCGACCGCAACCGAATCGCGGTCGAGGTCAAGCAGATGCTGCCGCGCGCGGCCGGTACCCGATAGGGCCCACGCACCGATAGGGCCGATCCGGGCGGGGGCAGGATTTTTCCTCCCAAGCTTGTGGATTTCAGGGCGTTTGCAGGCTTGTATCCCCCTGATGGATTTGTTAGATCGGCGCCGCTGATCCGGCCAGCCTCAAGACCTCAGGCCGGTATCTCCTAGCGCTCGTGGCGGAACTGGTAGACGCGCTGCCTTGAGGTGGCAGTGAGTAAAATCGTGGGGGTTCGAGTCCCTCCGAGCGCACCAAACAAAATAAGCTATTGATACGAAATCTATTTCGCGGTCCCCGTTCCCGCATCGCGACCCTCAGCGAACATTCTTGGCTAATCTGCTCGCGTATTCGCGTGTTGCTCTCGTCGCCAGGGAGGCGCTGGGCCGGCAGCTTGCTCCTGCATTTTGCGTGCTGCATTCGACCGATTTCATAACGACGTGTCCCCCGAGCGCGGCACCGGTCCCCGACAGAACGAAAGCGGACCAAAACAATACCGAGCGCGGCATGCGCGTGCACAAATAGAGCCCGATGGTCGCTGCGATGCCAAGCGCGATCACGGCGATTGCCAAGTGCGACGACGGGCCGCCGGGGTCGGCGATCCAGTCCGCACATGCGCTGGCGACGGCTTGAGCGAGCATCGCTGTGGCCCAGAAGAAGCCGCGGACATTGGGACCATTCGTCGGCCCCGGGAGAATTCCCGTGAGGCGATAGCAGATCACGAATGAGAAGATCAGAAGAATGGCGATAAGCAAGATCGCGCCGATGTCGCCGCCTCCCATCGAGATGTCGGTTGCTCCTGCCAGCACCGCACCCAATAGACTCAGCAGGAATGCGGTTGACCAAAAGATCACCCGAGGAAGCCGCCGGGTTGCCCCCTGCAATATCGACATCGCAATGAAGCACGTCATAAGCCCAACAATCACTCTTCCCGAGCGGTGAAGGTAGATATGATTGAGAGCATGGCCCGCGATCTCGCCGGCCATGGCCATGAGCACCCAGTTAGTCCAGAACGCTGCCGATAACTCCGGACCGATGCTTGTGCAGACGGAATCGGTCTTGGAGTTCATTCCGCAAGCTCCGTTTTGACCGCGGGAAGGGCAGAGCGATGCGTCGTGCGTTTGCGTGCCAACCAGTCGCTGGCGTTCTGGAGGTAGATGTAGACCACAGGCGTCGTGAACAGCGTCAACAGCTGCGAAACGATCAGTCCGCCGACGATCGCGAAGCCGAGCGGCTGCCTCAATTCCGATCCGGTCCCCGTGCCGATCATCAGCGGAACGCCTCCGAGCATCGCGCACATGGTCGTCATCAGGATCGGACGGAATCTGACCTTGCAGGCCTCCAACGCGGACTGTTCAGCCGAAAGTCCCCTGTGGCGTTCGGCCTCGAGCGCGAAATCGATCAACATGATGCCGTTCTTTTGCACGAGGCCGATCAGGAGAATGATTCCGATCAGCCCGATGACGTCGAGCCCGAAGCCGAAGGTCCAGAGCGCCAGGAGCGCGCCGAGCCCGGCGGACGGCAGCGTCGACAGGATCGTGACCGGATGGATCGTGCTTTCATAGAGCATGCCGAGGATCAGATAGACCGCGACGATCGCAGCCAGGATCAGGACCGGCGTAGAAGCGAGCGCAGACTGGAAAGCCTGGGCATTGCCCTGGAAGCTCGTCGCGATGGTCGAAGGCATGTGCAGCGCCGCCGTCTCCTGCTGCACGGCGGCGACCGCGGTGCCGACGGCGGTGCCGGGCGCCAGATTGAAGCTCAGCGTGACCGACGGAAACTGGTTCTGATGGTTCACTGCCAGCGCCGCCGCGCCATATTCGATGGTCGTGAACTGACTGAGCGGCACCACCGATCCGTTCGACGAGCGGACGTAAATGCGGTTGAGCGCGTAGGGGCCGGATTGGAACGACGGATCGACCTCGAGGATCACGTAGTAGGTGTTCAGCGTGGTGAAGAGCTGGGCGACGTGACGCTGGCCGAACGCATCGTACAGCGTGTTGTCTACCGCCGCCGGATCGATGCCAAGGCGGGAGGCGGCATCGCGGTCGATCTTGAGCTTGAGCTGACGGGCCGCATTGGCCTGGTCGCTGGCGACGTCGGCGAGCTCCGGACGCTTTTTCAGTCTCTCGAACAGCTTGCTGGCCCAGCTGTTCAGCTCGTCCTGGTTCACATCCGTGAGCGTGAACTGGTACTGGGTCTTGGACAGGCGGCTGGCAAGATTGATGTCCTGCGTCGCCTGCATGAACACGGCGATCCCCTGGAGCTTGGCAAGTTTGTCGTCGAGCTGCCGGATTACCTCGTCGGCGCTGAACTGGCGCTCGTTCCTCGGCTTCAGCAGCACGAACAGGCGGCCGTTATTCTCGGTCACGGTCGGTCCGCCCGGGCCGATATAACCCGTGGCGTTGGCGACCGAAGGGTCCTTCGCAATCACGTCGATCACGCTGCGCTGCAGCTCGGCCATCTCTATCGGTGAGACGTCGGCCGAGGCTTCCGTGATGCCGGTGATCAAGCCGGTGTCCTGCTGGGGAAAGAACCCCTTCGGAATGCCTGCGAACAGCACGCCCGTTGCCACAACGCTCGCAAGCATGACCGTCAGGGTCGCGAGCTTGAACCGCAGCGCAACGGACAGGAGAGCTTCGTAGCCGCGCTGGATCGCCACGAATCCACGCTCCAGCGTCCGCGAAACCACGCCTGTGCCGGCGCCGTGATCCGAAAGCAGATAGGCACACATCATCGGCGTCAACGTCACGGACACGATGACGGAGACCGCGATCGTAACGCACACGGTGACCGCGAATTCCTGGAACATCCGCCCGATCACACCGCCCATCAAGAGCAGGGGAATGAACACCGCAACCAGTGACACTGAAATCGATACGATTGTGAACCCAATCTCTCCGGCGCCCTTCAGGGCGGCCTCTAGCGGCGACAGTCCCTGTTCGATATGACGCGAGATGTTCTCGATCATGACGATGGCATCGTCGACGACGAAGCCGACCGCGATCGAAAGACCCATCAAGGACAGGTTGTCGAGGCTGTAGTTCAAGAGATACATCACGCCGAACGTACCGATCAGCGAGATCGGCACCGAAATCGCGGGAATGACGGTCGCCCAGAAATTGCGCAGGAACAGGAAGATGACGCCAACCACGAGTGCGATGGTCAAGAGCAGCGTGAACTGTACGTCGTCAACACTGGCGCGGATCGTCTGCGTCCGGTCCGATGCGATCGTGACCTTGATATCCGAGGGCAGGCCCGCGACCAGCTGAGGCAGCAGATTCTTGATGCCGTCCACCGTGCTGATCACGTTGGCGCCCGGCTGGCGCTGAATGGCGAGGATCACAGAGGGCTTGTCGTTGTACCAGCCGTGCAGCGTCACGTCCTCTGCAGCGACTTCGGCATGGCCGATGTCACGCAGCCGCACCGGCGCGCCGTTCCGATAGGCGATGATGAGATCTTCATAGCCCTTCGCGGTGAGCACCTGGTCATTGGTCGCGAGCGTGTAGGCCTGTTGATTGCCGTAGAGCACGCCCTTGGGCTGGTTGACGGTGACGTTGCCGAGTGTTGAGCGCAACTGCTCGAGGTCGATTCCGGCGGCGGCAAGCTTTGCCGGATTGACCTGCACGCGAATCGAGGGTTTTTGCGTGCCACCGATCGTGACCAGCGACACGCCCGGCACCTGTGACAATTTTTGCGCCAGGATGCTGTCGGCGTAGTCGTCGACCTTGGTGAGCGGCTCGGCGTCTGAGGTCAGCGCGATCAGGAGCACCGGCACGTCGGCCGGATTGACCTTCCGGAAGATCGGTGGCGACGGCATGGTTTTCGGCAATTGCCCGGCAGCCGCATTGATCGCGGCCTGCACGTCCTGCGCAGCCGCGTCGGTGCTTCGGCTCAGCGCGAATTGCAGGGTGATCTCGGTGTTGCCGAAGCCGCTCGACGAGGTCATGGCGGTCAGGCCAGCGATCTGCCCGAACTGTCGCTCCAACGGCGTGGCGACCGACGAGCCCATGGTTTGCGGATCGGCGCCGGGCAGCCGGGCGGTGACCTGGATCGTCGGTGTGTCCACCGACGGCAGGGCTGAAACGGGCAACCGGACGAAGGCGACCAGGCCAATTAGCGTGATGCCGATCGCGAGGAAGGCCGTGGCGACGGGCTTGCGGATGAAACCTTGGGAGATGCTCATGGCAGCATGCCTGCGCTTGCGGTGGTGGCGTTCTGAACCATGTCCTTGCGATTGTCGGGGACGATTTCGACCGATGTCCCGGGCTTCAGCCGGTACTGACCGGCGGTGACGACGGTTTCGTCTCCGGTCAGCCCCTGGTCGACCAGCACTTTGTCTTCGCGCGACTGGCCGGCCTTGATGGCGCGCGCGCTCACGACATGGTTCGCATCGACGACGTAGACGAAGGCGCCGTTTGGTCCCTGCTGAACGGCCGTCAGCGGTACGGTCACGGCCTCATGGCGGATCGCGATGGTGAGATGGATGTTGACGAACGAGCCCGGCCAGAGGTTTTTCTTCTCGTTGGGGAAAGACGCCTTCAGCCGCACCGTGCCGGTCGATGCGTCCACCTGGTTGTCGATCAGCATCAGGCTGCCATGATCGAGCTTGTGCGTGTTGGCCGCGTCATAGGCGTCGACCGACGCCTCGCCGGATGCGATCGCTTTCTGCACCTTGGAAATGTCGGTCGACGGTAGCGTGAAGATGATCGAGATCGGCTGAAGTTGCGTGAGGATGACAAGGCCGGTCGCATCGGTCGGGTGCACGATATTGCCGGGATCGATGTGACGGATGCCGGTGATCCCGTTGAAGGGTGCGGTGATCGTGGTGTAGCTCAACTGGGTTCGCGCAGCTTCGAGCGCCGCCTTGTCGAGCGCGATCGTGCCCTGGCCCTGCGCCACCTGCGAATCCTGCGTATCGAGCAGCTGTTGGGTAGCGAATCCGCGCGCTGCCAGCGGCTGGGTTCGCGCGTAGTTGGCCTGCGCGTTCTTCAGGCTCGCTTGATCCCGGGCGAGGGCGGCCTCCGCCTGGTCGACCTGCGCCTCGAACACGCGCGGATCGATCTTCGCCAGCTCATCGCCGCGTTTCACCTCCTTGCCTTCGACAAAGTCCACGCTCTCGAGCGTACCCTGGACCTGCGTGCGGATGGTCGCGGTGTTGATGGGCGTCACGGTGCCAAGTCCCTCGAGCACGATGGGCACGTCGCCCTTGTGCGCATGGGCGGCCGTCACCGGAACGGGCGGTGCGGCCTCGCGCTCAGCTGCAAGGGTTGCCTCGGGGCCGCGCAAGATATACGCGGCGCTCCCGGCTGCGGTCAGGAGAACCGTGCCGACGAGGAGGAGGGTCGTTCTGGATAGCATCGCTTCACACTCCAATATGACGGCTTTGGCGGCTGGCATTTGCGACCAGCTCCAGGACGAAGGTCTCGGCGGCGTTCGCCGCGGTTCGCGCGACGTTTGCCGCGGCCGGATCGAGCCTGATGATCCGCGCGTCAATGTCGGTGGCTTGCAGCCCGGTGATGAGGAACTCCGACGAATCCTCGCAATCCTCACGCTGCACGACCAGCCGAACGGCGGCGGCGGTGGAAGGGCAGTCCCGCGCAGGGGACTGCGATCGCGAGCACGCCGGCGCAGTCGAGAGCCCCCCGCAACACGAGCTTGAGCGCGGTGCGGCCGGCCTTGCCTTCTCCAAGCAGGATCACTCGACGTCTTGCCGCGCGACCTCAGCGGCAACGCTGCGCGAGATCTCGTCGCCACTGCTGTTGCGGATGGAGACGGTCGACCACAGGGCGAGCGGCGTCAGCCGGCGCCAGCGCGACAGTTCCGCAGGCGTCGCAACGAGCGGAGCATCCGGTCCGGCCAGGACTGCAACCATCACCTTTGGGGCGGTGCGTGCCCGCTTCGCGGCGATCCCATGTGGCGCGTGTATTGACATGGACTTGAAGTTGGCCGCGGCCGCTCTATAACTCAAATGAATTGACCTAATTGGTCAATTCACGCCGTGCATTGAAGCCCATGAGACTTCGCAACCTCGATCTCAATCTGCTGCTGGTATTCGATGCGGTGCTCCGCGAGCGCAGCGTGGTACGCGCTGCAGACAGCCTCGCCATCAGTCAGCCGGCCGTCAGTCATGCGCTCAACCGGCTGCGTCATGCGTTGAAGGACCAGCTGTTTGTCCGCACGCCTGCGGGAATGAGCCCGACCCCCAGAGCCGAGCAGCTCGCGCTTCCCGTCCGCAAGGCACTCAATGAGCTGCAGCTCGCGGTCGAGGGTGACACCTTCGACCCCTCGACTGCGGATCGGCGCTTCACGATCGCGGTGAACAATTATGCGGCCGTGGTCGCGGTGGGGCCGATCCTGGCCGCGGTGCGCGCACGAGCACCGACTGTGCGACTTTCGCTCGTGCCCAGCGGGACCCTGAATCTCACGGATCGATTGGATCGCGGCGAGCTCGATCTTGCGTTGTCGGGGCGCGCCATCGAAGGAGAGCGGTTCGCCTCGCAGCAGCTCATCGAGGATCGCTTCGTGGCGGTGCTCCGAAGCGGCCATCCCGCGCTACGAAAGAGAAAGAGATTGACGGCGGCGTCGTTTGCTGAACTTCGGCACCTGGGGATCAGCTCGAGCGGGGAGAATTTGGAGTTTGTGGATGCGTTCCTGAAGGCACGGAAGAGTGCACGCTTTGTCGCCTCCGACGTGCCCTATCTCTCCGCAGGGGCGGTTCTGGTGCAATCGAACCTGGTCGCCATTCTCGGACGCAAGCTCGCGATGGAGTTCCGCCGCGCCTATCCGATCGAGATCAGGGAGCTGCCCTTCGAAGCTCCGGTTCTGCACAGCGTGATGAGCTGGCATCGGCGCTTTGACGATGTGCCCGCCCACCGGTGGTTGCGTGGCATAATTGTCGGAACCGCTACCACCTTATGAGCCGTTGGGCAGGGGCTTATCCCAAAATTCAAACTGGCCATTGGCCGCAGCAAATCGTCGGTATCGATTCATGCCTCACTAACGCTGCGAGAGACGTCTTCCAAATTCATTCGTAACCCCCCGACTGAACCGCAGCGGGGGAAAGCCGGTCATACGCTTGAACTCCTTCGTGAAATGGGATTGGTCGTGGTAGGAGTCGTAAATCTCCTGCGCGAACGTATCGTACGGCCGCTTCTGCGCCCAAATTTGATAGAATTTTTGAAAACGGAAAATCTCGGCGATGGTCTTAGGGGGCACGCCGACGTGATGCCTGAAAAGCAGGTCCAGGTAACGCCGCGAGTAGCCTGTGCTTTGTTCCAGATCGGCGATCGCTGTCTTTCCGCCACTGGCTCTGAGCGCGGCTACGCAATAGTCGACGACGGAGTTCTGCTTTTTGCTTCCCTGCAAGCGCCGGAGCAACTGCGCCTGGATGAATCCGACTTTTTGATCGACGCTCTTCAAGCCGTGTATTTTGTCGATGACTTGCTGTCCCCATTTGCCGAGCAACGCGTCAACGGCCAGATGGCGGTTCGTCGTTTCTGCCATCGGCACGCCAAAGATTGGAAAGGCGCCGCACGGGTGAAAATCGATGCCGACCAGACCGGTTTTTTTGGGCTCGGTGCGCAGGAAGGCAGGACCATCTCTAACGCCCACGAAATAGACTCCTTTCTCCCGGCCCTCCTCGACCTGTCCGTTCGCAGTCGAAATCATCGAATTTTCGTACGGGATTATAAGTCGTGAGCAACCGTTGGGCACAGATACAGTCGTGTCTTCTGGCGGCAGGCCAAAGTCGCTCTCGAATATCCACACGGCTTCGACGTGTGCACTGAGCTCGGGTCTTGGTCTAGCAAACGCAACCTTCATCTGAGCAACCTGTCGAACTCCTGGCGCTTCATCCGGAATTGCTCACCGCATTTCGCGTGATAGGGGGCGGAATGCGGAGCCCCGTCAAGTCAAGAAAACGGCACGTTCGCCCTTATCCGATCCCGGCTGGGTCACAGAATTTCTCATTTTTACAATACGTCGCCGCTCGGACTTGCGAAAACTTGGGCCTGCTCCGGCGGCGTCCTGCCTCGCAGTGCACGCATCTTCGGCGCCGGTTGGCGGAAGTCGGGAGAGGGCATCACGCGGCATGGGCCAGGAAAGTGTGCAATGACGCATGAAGAACGCAGAGCGCGAGCGCCTGCCTTCATCGCGAGCTCGTGGGCGAAACACGAAATCTCGCGGCGCGGCTTTCTCGCTGGCAGCGTTGCCGTGCTGACGTCGGGCTCGGCTCTCGCGCAAGGCAGGAATGGCGTTGCAAGCCGGCTCAATGCCTGGCTTCGAATTGCGGCCGACGACACGGTGACGCTAACCGTGTCGCAATCCGAAATGGGCCAGGGTATTTCGACCACCCTTCCAGTCGTTCTTGCCGACGAGCTTGGGGCCGACTGGTCGCGTGTTCGTTTCGAGTCGGCTGACTTCGATCCGGCGTACCGGCATCCACAATACAAATGGATGTTCACTGGCAACAGCGAGTCGGTCTCGACCTTCTATCCGATCATGCGCACGATGGGGGCGGCTGCCCGCCAAATGCTAACGAGTGCAGCCGCGACGCGCCTGGGCGTCGAGGAGACCACGCTGCGCGTCGACAACGGACGCATCCATCACGACCCCAGCGGCCGCTCAGTCTCGTTCGGTCAAGTCGCCGCGGAAGCCGCCAAGCTGCCAGTTCCCGAGGCCCTGACACTCAAATCGCGGGGCGCACTGAAGATGATCGGCAAGCCGCAGCAGCGCATCGACATTCCGTCAAAGGTCGACGGCTCGGCGGTGTTTGGCATTGACGTGAAGGTTCCGGGGATGGCGATCGCCGCAATCCGCCGGGCACCATCGCAGGGTGGTGTGCTCCTGAGCTATGACGCCGCCGCGATCAAAGCCAAACCCGACGTCATCGCCGTCGTCGAAATCCCTTCAGGCCTTGCTGTGGTGGCGGCGCACTATTGGCAGGCCAGGCGCGCGCTCGATGGCGCGCTGCTGCAGTTTGGTCCGGGGCCGCTCAAGGACTATTCGACCCGAGTCCAGCGACAGCACTACGCCGACTTGCTCGGGACAGCGCCGTTCGAGGTGAAGAAGAAGACGGGCGATGCCGAGGGCGTGTTGGCGGCGGCCGGCATCGTTCGCGAGGCGACGTTCGAGATCCCGGCGCAGGCCCATGCGACCATGGAGCCGATGAACTGCACGGCCCATGTAACCGATGATCGCTGCGAACTGTGGATCCCCGCGCAGGGCATCGAGATGATTCACACCGTCGCAAAGCAGACGACTGGCCTTCGCGACGATCAAATCGTCATGCACCGCACGTTGGTCGGAGGAGGCTTCGGCAGGAGGCTGCTGGCGGACTTTGCGCGCGACGCGTTCATCGTTTCCAGGGCCGTAGGCCGGCCGGTAAAGGTCATCTGGAGCCGCGAGGAGGACATGCGTTATGACGCCTATCGCCCGCCGGTGACGCATCAGATTCGCGCGTCGCTGGGCAGCGATGGACAGCCGGAGGCAATGACCCATCGCGTGGTCTCTCCGTCGCATATGCTCTACATCCTGCCGCGCCCGGAAAGCGTAACCGACTGGGCTCGCCCCATGATGTCGCCGGCGGCCTATGACCAAATGGCCGTTGAGGGACTCGTCGAGCCTCCGTATTCGTTGCCGAACTACAAGGTTGAGCAATATCGGGTCGAGACGCCGCTGTCGGTCTCGGTATGGCGGACCACCGGCCATGGGCCGAACAATTTCGTTCTCGAAAGCTTTATTGACGAATTGGCTCATGCGGCGCAGCAGGATCCGCTTGCCTACCGACTGACATTGGCGGCGGCGGACAGGCGGGCACTGGCGGTGCTCAAGGCGGTTGCACAGATGTCCGATTGGACCAGCGCGCCGCCGGTCGGGCGTGCGCGCGGCATCGCGCTTGCAAAAGCCTTCAACGGGTACATCGCGCAAGCCGTTGAACTCTCCGTCTCCAATAAGGAGATCGCGGTCCATGACGTATGGAGCGCGGTCGATGTCGGCGAAACGCTCGATCCCGGCATTGCCGCCTCGAACATCGAAGGCGGCGTGGTCTGGGGCCTTTCGGGGTTGCGGACCGAAGTGACCTTCGCCAATGGCGAGGTGCAAGAGACCAATTTCGATGGCTTCGAGCCCGTGCATCTCTGGGAGACGCCACGGATCAAAACGCAGTTCGTTGAAAGCGGCGCGAAGCCGAGCGGCACCGGCGAACTGGGGCCGGTCCCGACCCATGCCGCAGTCTGCAATGCCATTTTCGCCGCCACCGGCGAGCGCATCCGCGCACTCCCGATTTCTCGGAGCGGGTATCGATTTGCACCAAGCGGAATCGCGTCATGACACGCTTCAAATTGAACGGTCGTTCGGTAACGATCGACGCTGATCCGGACACGCCGCTGCTTTGGGTGCTGCGCGACGAACTCGGTCTTACGGGCACCAAATATGGTTGTGGAATAGCGGCTTGCGGCGCATGCACGGTCCACGTCGAGGGCAAGCCAGTCCGCTCCTGTTCCTTGCCGCAAAGTGCGGCGGAAGGGAAGAGCGTCGTCACGATCGAGGGCCTCTCAAAGGACCGATCGCATCCCCTGCAGCGTGCCTGGATCGACGAACAGGTCCCACAATGCGGCTACTGTCAGTCCGGCATGCTGATGGCAGCAGCCGCACTTCTGGAGGTCAAGCCGCATCCTTCGGATCAAGACATCGATGCCGCGATAACGAACATCTGCCGCTGTGGAACCTACGTCCGGATACGAAGAGCGATCCATAGGGCTGCCGGGAGCTCGAAATGAGGGTGCATACCGCTTTCGCGTTCTCGACCGTTGCCGGTTTGGCTGCGCTAACAATGGTTGCCCTTTTTCCGCAGCGTTCGGCATCGCAACCCGCCGCGCAGGAGGCGGAATCGCGTGCTGCCTTCGCGGTCGTGGCTACGGTCATCGGCAGTCCACGCTGCCAAGGTTGCCATACCCTAAGTGCGTTTCCGCGTCAGGGCGATGACCAGCATCGTCACCTGTTCAACGTCATGCGTGGGCCGGATGACGGGGGCGCGCTCGGACTTCCCTGCACGACATGTCACGGGCAGGCCAACAATGCCGCCAGCGGTGTCCCAGGAGCCGACGAAGCCTGGCGCCTCGCGCCGATCAGTATGGGGTGGGAGGGTCTGACAACCGCTGATATCTGTCGTCATCTCAAGGATCCCGTGCACAACGGCCGCCGCATCGGTGAGCAGGTTGTCGATCATTTGAGGACGGGTCTTGTGAAGTGGGCGTGGTCGCCTGGAACGGACGCCCATGGTCGCGCACGGACGGCTCCGAGCGTGCCTTATTCCGATTTCATGGCAGCGGCGGAAATGTGGGTACGAACAGGTGAGGCCTGTCCGTGACCTCCGGATTGAGAGTTTCGGTCGGCGCAATGAATTGGAGCGAAGCACGTATGCCGCCGAACGATGACGCCCAAGTCTATCCTGGAAAAGTCTATCCCCGGAAAGGTCGGCAGAGGATACTCCGATGCACACACAAGCCAGCGTCCAATCCGTCGCCGACACGGCTCGCGGGATCGTTCTCGCTACCGTTGAAATCGCAGCAAGGCCTGAACACGTATTTCGAGCACTTACCGAGCCCGATCAGGTCGTCCGATGGTGGGGCTCGGATGAAGCCTACCGCATCACCAACTGGCAAATGGAAATCGGTGTCGGTGGTCGCTGGCGATCGGAAGGACGAAATGCGGACGGAACCTCGTTTTGCGCCCGGGGTGAATTGCTGAGAGTCGATCGCCCTACGGCCCTGTCCATGAGCTGGATGTCGGATTGGGACGGGGGGCAAACCAGCGTGGTGCATTATGCGCTCGAAGGAACGACGCGTACGACGAGACTTACTTTATGTCACGAGGAGCTCGTAGACCGTCCCGACGCCTGCCGAGCATATGCTGAGGGCTGGAGGCTCGTGCTTGGTTGGCTGCAACAATATCTCGCGCCTCAATCGACGGAAGCGTCCTTTCTCCTTCGCCTGAATCCGCCCAGGCCGAACTTTTCGGGAGACATGTCCTCCGAAGAGGCGGCGCTTATGAAACTGCACTTCGGCTATTGGGCGACGCTTCTGAAAGCGGGAACTGCTATCGCCTACGGGCCGGTAGCGGATCCCGGGGGCACTTGGGGCGTCGCGATCGTTCGCGCTGCCGAGATGGACGCCGCGTGGGCACTTACGGACCAGGATCCGGTTGTAGGATCGGGAAGGGGGGTTCGATACGAGATTTTCGCAATGCCCCAATTGATGCGGGGCGAATGACTTGTTCGACCCAGGTCCCCACGCAATTTCAGAGAGAGCTGTCACGGACAGGGTCAAGGACCAATGCAACACGAACAGAGGAGCATCCTGATGGGCGAGAAGCTTGGCCACGAAGACGTCAATCCAGTCGACCCGCATCAGCCAAAACGGATTGCGATTGTCGTCTCGAACGCAGCGATATCCGGCAACACAGGATGGCCGGTTGGCTTCTGGTGGAGCGAGCTCACCCACACCTTTCACATGTTCATCGAGCGCGGCTACGAGGTTGAGGTGTTCAGCCCGAATGGCGGACGCTGCGAGGCCGACCCAATGAGCGATCCACGGGACGAGAGCCGTTGGTCCGCGGGCGATTTGATATCGATGGGATTCATCCACACGCCCGAATATGTGCGGCTCGTTGAGGAGACACGCCCCGCGCGGGAGATCGAGCTGGACAACTTCGACGCAATTGTCGTGGCCGGCGGCCAGGGCCCGATGTTCACCTTCGAGCAGGAGAAGGACCTGCAAGACAAGTTCGTCGCGTTCAATCCAGTTCGGCTTCAGCCGCGAGGTCTTCAGGTACTTCCGCGCAATGTAGTAATTGCCTTCGAAAGGAGTGATTCCGAAGAGGCCGATCGGTCCCTCAGCGATAACCTCGCCGCTCGCGCGATGCGTGATCCGGACGTGCCGCGACATGCTTCGACCTCCCGCTGTGGATCGGTTCGCCGCATCTCCCGAAAAGTTACCCGTGGCGCTGCGGGAAGACGACGTAACCATCCAGCATCTTCCCTCGAACGGATCAGGGACAGTCCATCGTGACGAGACCAAAGGAGACGCACCATCACGATAGGTGAATCTGCTTCCATTCGGCCGGCCCGGCGCGGCAGCACGAAGGAACGCGTCCCTGAGCGGCGAGATCCGATATGGAGGTCGACATGATACTGGAATCCGTCATCCGCTGCCCGAACTGCGGCAATGAGTCGACCGAGCGGATGCCGACAGACGCCTGCCAATTCTTCTACGATTGCAGGCGCCGCGGTACCCGATTGAAACCAAAGGACGGCGATTGCTGCGTCTTTTGCTCCTACGGGACGGTTCCGTGTCCTCCGGTCCAGGAGTCTGGCCGCTGCTGCGAATAGGCTCCTCTGGTTGGACTTAAAAAAAACGCTTCCGGTGGTAACATCGAGGCGGGATGCAGCGAACTGAGGGGCGGGCCTCCGTGTCCGCTGGGTGCCTTCCATGGCGCCGGGCGGGCGCGGCGTGCGCGTTCGGTCACCTCGAAAGGCAACGATACCCCAATGTACAGAACGCTCGAACGACGTCTCGTCCTCTCGGCCGCAGCGGCCGGACTGCTTTTCGCTTCCGTCGGAGGCGTCTTCGCGGCCTCGCCCCTGAAGCTTGAGTTCGTCGCGCACGCCGCTTTCTTCTCGGCGGAGACGAAACAGCCGAAGGTGCTCGATCCGCAGGTCTTCGTCGAGGATTCTGCCGCTCCGGAAGCCACCGGTCCGCAGGGCATCAAGCACGTCGCCGGCGTTCGGCCGCCTTTCATCGACCAGGATCCCAAGACCTCGAAGCTGTTCAGCGCCGAGCACGGGCTTCGATCTCCAGTCGTGGTTGGCCGCCACCGGAACCGTCTCCATCACGGAGAAGGACGGCAAGGTGACGCTCAATGCAACGTTCAAGAACCTGCAGCCGAACGCGAGCTACAGCCTCTTCGAGAATCATTTCGATACGAAGCCAATCACGTTCACGCCGATGGACGGCACGGGGAAGACGAACAGCTTCACCGCGAGAGCCGACGGCACCGCCAGCGTCACCCTGACTCTGCCGAGCATGCTGACGCACGACAATGCTGTCCTCGTCATTTACAATAGTGGTGGCCAACCGCACGGAACGGAGCGCGGCCAAATCGGGATTGACGCCCATCACCAGATTATCGCGCGTCCGGAGTGATCCTGAAATATCCCGCTTGGGGGGCGGCCGGCTGCGGCCCCCTCGCGGTCCGGGCCGGGATCCGGGCGCTCGGCCCAGATTTCGCCTATCCGCCTAGCGCCTCGATGACCAACCTGCCGACCTCGCGCCCGGAGAATTGCTGCTGACCGGTGATCAGGTTGCCATCGCGGACCGCATAGCTCCGCCAGAGACCGCCCTGCGTATAGATCCCGCCGAGCTTCTTGACCTCGTCCTCGATGCGCCACGGCATGATATGCTCGCCGCGCGGCAGCGCGCCCATCTGCCAGGTTTTCGTATCGGCGTCATCTTCCTCCATATTGGAGAACCCCGTGAATATCTTGCCGCGAACAAGCGGCTTTCCATCTTTCAGCTTGGCGAATCGCAACAGCGCCGTGCCGTGGCAGAGCGCCGCCGTTCCCAGGTTCGAATCCGGACGCGTACCAGGTAGAGCGCGGGCTCCGAGAAGATCGCCGGCTCGTCGACCCCCGCGGATGTCCTTCCGTGCCCAGACGACACGTACAGTCCCCAGTGCCGGGCTGCCGCGAGCGAGAGGCCGTAGCCGATGCGCAGCCGCGACAGTCCCCACGTTTCCCGTGTGTGTTCTGCGCGTTCCTTCGAGTCGGTCGATACGGCCACGACGGCGACCCCGTGCTTTTCAAAATCGTCGAGCTTGGATTCAGCGCCCGATTTTTTTCGGAGGCCCACGTAACCTTTCTACGTGGCCGGCGAACCTTGGCGTCGAGACGTCTCAGCTCAGCACCCAGGAGAACCAGCCTCATGTCCCCGAACTTTCTTCGCAAGGCCATCCTGATCGTCGCGGTCGTCGCAATGCCCTCGCTCGCACACGCCGGACAGCCTTTCGACGCCAAGGCCTTCCAGGCCTCGCAGGCCGCCGGCAAGTCGATCCTCGTCGACGTCACCGCGCCGTGGTGTCCGACCTGCAAGCAGCAGAAGCCGATTGTGCAGGAGATCGAGAAGGAGCATCCGGATCTCGTGGTGTACGACGTCGACTTCGATACCGCGAAGGACGTGCTGCGGCAGTTTCGCGTCCAGCACCAGAGCACGCTGATCGTGTTCAAAGGGCAGAGGGAGGTCGCCCGCTCGATCGGCGAGACCGATCCCGCGCCGCTCCGTTCGCTGGTGGCCAAGGCGTTCTGAGGTGTCCGCACATCTCGCGCTGGGCTACGCCGCCGGCGCGTTATCAACGCTCTCGCCGTGCGTGCTTCCGATCCTGCCGATCGTGTTGTTCGGCGCACTCGAACGGCATCTGTGGGGACCGGTCGCGCTCGCCGCGGGACTGGCGGCCTCGTTCGCCGGATTGGGGATCGCGCTGGCCTCGGTCGGCTTCAGCGTCGGCATCGATCCCGGAACGCTGCGGCTCGCCGTCGCGGCCCTGATGGGCGCGGCCGGCGTGGTCCTTCTGGTGCCGGCGCTGCAGGGCAAGGTGGACTCCATGGCATCTCCGCTCGCCGGCAGGGGCCAGGTTCTGCTCGACAGGCTCCAGCCGTCCGGCATCTGGGGCCAGTTCGCGCTCGGCGCCGTGCTCGGCGTGATCTGGTCGCCGTGCTCGGGGCCGACGCTCGGTGCCGCGATCGGTCTCGCGACGCAGGGCGACAATCTCGGCCGGGCGGCCTCGACCATGGCGGCCTTCGCGCTCGGTGCGGCGACGCCGATCCTTCTGCTTGCCTACGGTTCGCGGCAGGCGATCATGGCGCGGCGGGACTGGATGGCTCGGGCATCGCGCATCGGCAAGCCTCTGATGGGGGGCGCCTTCTTATGTATCGGACTGTTCGTGCTCACCGGCCTGGATAAGGTCGTGGAAGCTTCCCTGACACGCGCCATGCCGGACTGGCTGGTGACCGTGACGACGCGGCTATAGCGCTCGTCGCTCCGGAGCGACGTCTCAGCGAGTTCGCTTGTACTGGTCACGTCCATCGGACAGGAGTGGCTCGGGCGGGCAGCGACGGTCGGTTCGAGGTTGTTCCGCAAGCGTAACCTTTCGGACGCCGGAACGAACATCGGGATAGGCGGGACGAGCAGCCCGTCGGACTCGCGACCGCGCACTTTGCAACGTCGCATTGAACCGGAGGAAATCGAATGTCCAATCCAACGCTATCGGCGATCGTCGCCGGCGCATTCGCCGTCGCCGTCGGAACGCTCGCCGCCACGTCCGCCACCGCACAAAGCAAGGCCCACATGGAAAAGATGATGAAGGAGAAGCAGGCCCAGACCATGAAGGCGATGGAGGGCGGCAAGATGGAGAAGTGCTTCGGCGTGGCTCTCAAGGGTCAGAACGACTGCTTCGCCGGGGCCGGTACGACTTGCGCCGGGACGAGCACCGTGGACTATCAGGGCAACGCGTTCAAGCTCGAGCCCAAGGGTACCTGCACGACCATGAACACGCCGAAGGGCGCGGGAAGCCTCACCCCGAAGGCCTGACCAAAACCGGGCGGGCCGCGACGGCCCGCCCTTTATCCTCGAGATTGCCATGCGCATTCCGTCATCGCCAGAAGATCGCATACCGGCGCGCGCCGGCGTCGGCCTCAAGGCCGAGCACTACCGCACGATCATCGACACGATGCCCGATGTAGGCTTCTTCGAAGTGCATGCGGAGAACTACATGGGCGCGGGAGGTCCGCCGCACCGCTACCTGTCGGCCATCAGGGAGCGCTACCCGTTGTCCCTTCACGGTGTCGGACTCTCGATCGGTGCGGACCGGCCGCTGGACGAAGACCACATCGAGCGGTTGAGACATCTCAGGCGGCGCTACACGCCTGGCCTGTTCTCCGAACATCTGGCGTGGTCTTCGCACGATGCCGGCTTCCTCAACGATCTGCTGCCGGTGCCGTACACCGCCGAAACGCTCAAGCGGGTGGTCGAGCACATCGATCGGGTCCAGACCGCCCTCGGCTGCGAGATGCTTCTTGAAAATCCGTCAACCTACGTCGCGTTCGCCGACAGCACATACGCGGAGACGGACTTCATCGCCGAAGTGGCCCGGCGCACCGGCTGCGGCCTGCTGCTCGACGTCAACAACGTCTTCGTCGCGTCGACCAACCAGCAGTGGAACCCGGTCGCCTACATCGAAGGCTATCCGCTCGCGAGCGTGAAAGAGATCCACCTCGCCGGAAACGACCGGCAGGCCGACGAGGCTGGCAGGCCGCTTCTCATCGACAGCCATGATCGCCCGGTCGAGGATGCCGTCTGGTATCTCTACGAACTCGCGGTGCGGCTCGTCGGTCCGGTTCCTACGCTGATCGAATGGGACGCCGAAGTGCCGCCTTGGCCGACGCTCGCAGGCGAAGCCGAGCGGGCCGAGAGGATCATGCTTGCCAGCCGACGGGAGACGCCGCGTCATGCAGTCGCTTGCTGAACTGCAACGGTCTTTCGCAGCCGCGCTGCTCGATCCCGCGCTTCCGATGCCGGCGGGCCTGGTCGGCCCCGACGGGAAGCCGAGTTCGCGGGGCTTCGCCGTCTATCGCAACAACGTGGTCGTCGGCCTGACGCAGACACTGAAGGATGCCTATCCCGCCGTGCATCGCATCGTCGGATCGGAATTCTTCCTCGCCTTGGCGCGCGCCTACGTCGTCGGCGATTTGCCCCGGTCGCCGATGCTGTTCGACTACGGCGCGGGCTTCCCGGACTTCATCGACCGGTTCGAACCCGCTTCCGTGTTGCCGTACCTGGCCGACGTGGCCCGCATCGAGAGGGCCTGGACCGAGGCCTACCATTCGGCCGAGGCCTCGCCGATCGGCCCTTCCGCATTCTCGGAGATCGATCCCGGCCTGCTGCCGGACGTCAGTCTTGTGCTGCATCCATCAGTCCGGATCGTCCGCACGCGCTTTCCGGCACTGACGATCTGGCAGATGAACGTCGAGGGCGGCGTTCCCGGTCCAGTCGATTTGATGGCCGGCGGCGAAAACGCGCTCGTTGTCCGGCCGGAGGTGGGCGTGGAAGTTCGATCGATTCCGAACGGTAGTCCGGAGTTTATCCTCGCGCTCGCATCCGGAAGGCCGGTGCTTGCCGCTTTCGAGGAAGCCATTGCCGCCGACCCGGGTTTCGATCTTTCGGCGAATTTGTCGGATCTGATCCAGGCGGGCGTGGTGGTCGGTTTTGGGTTCGCGCAGGAGCCGTTACGGACATGAGTTCTTTCTCGGCCATGTCGATCGTCGAAGATGCCGTGCGGGACCTCGTGGCGCGCCTCGCACAGGTCGCCCTCGTGGTGGCGCCGCCGGTGCTTCGCATCGCTCTGGCGGTGCCGTTCTTCAAATCGGGATTGACCAAGTGGGACGGCTTCCTGTCCCTGTCGCCGGCGGCGTCGTACCTCTTCGAAGACGAGTTCAAGCTGCACATCTTCGGACACGCGTACGATTTTCCCTTTCCCGCCGTGTTCGCGTACTTCGACGGCCTCGCGGAGATCGTATTGCCGGTCTTGCTGATCCTGGGATTGGCGACGCGCTTCAGCGCGCTTGCACTCCTGGTCATGACGGGGGTGATCCAACTCGTCGTGCCGGAGGGGTGGGCCAACTTCCATCTGCCGTGGGCGGCGCTCGCCGTAGCCCTTATGGCGCTCGGTCCCGGCAAGCTTTCACTCGATCATCTCGCAGCCTTGCTCTGTCGGCCTCGAGTCTCTCGCGGAGGAGGTCAATGACCGAGCGAAACGGCCGGCCACCGCAGCTCAGGCTCGTCGGCAGCGACGGCAATGCGGCGCCGGCCGTCCCCGGGCCCACGAGCCGTGACACTGACTGGGCGATCCTGATGGCCCATGCCCAGGACGGCGACAGGTCGGCCTATCAGCGCCTCCTTCGGGAAATGGCTCCGTACCTGCGTTCGCTGGCGGCGCGCCGGCATCGTGACCCGAGCGACGTCGAGGACGCGGTGCAGGACATCCTGCTGACCGTCCACGCGATCCGGCATACATTCGATCCGACCAGGCCGTTCGGCCCGTGGCTGGTGACGATCGCCAACCGGCGGTTCATCGACCGGCTCCGACGGCAAGGGCGCAGGCGGGACCGGGAAACGCCCCTGACCCCCGGGCATGAAACCTTTTCCGAGCCTCAAGCGAACCTGGAAGAGAGACCGGACAGACACGAACTCGAAAAGGCAATCGACGAGCTTCCCCCCCATGCAGCGTAAGGCAGTACGTCTACTCAGACTCAACGAGATGTCGCTGAAGGAAGCTTCGACGGCGAGCGGCATGTCGATCGCCTCGCTCAAGGTCAACGTCCATCGGGCGGTGAAGAGTTTGCGGAAGATCTTGGGCGATCGGAGCGAGCCATGATTGCGACACCCGATCTCATCGAATCTCTCGCCGCGAACATGAAACCCGTGCGGCGACTGCGGCCGCCGGTGACGCGGGCGGCCTGCTGGCTCCTCCTCGCAGCCCTGGTCGTGACGCTTCTCGCGGTCAGTCAGGGCATCCGTCCGGACCTCGCGCAGCGGCTGCACGATCTGGCTTTCGCCGCCGGCATGGCCGGGGCTGCCTTGACAGGTGTGCTCGCGGCTGTCGCGGCTTTCCTCGTCAGTCTTCCCGACCGCTCGCGTCTGTGGCTGATCCTGCCCGCGCCGGCCGTGGCGATCTGGCTGTCGAACATCGGCTACCAGTGCTTCACGCAGTGGATATCGATGGGACCGAACGGGGTCAGTCTCGGCGAGACGACCCGTTGTCTTGCAACCTTGGTTCTGACGAGCCTGCCGTTGTCGCTCGCCATGCTGGTCATGCTGCGGTACGCGGCGCCGCTACGACCGACGGCCGTGACGTTCATGGGCAGCCTATCGGTCGCGGCGATCACCGCAACGGCTCTCTCGCTCTTTCACGCCGGCGATGCGACGTTAATGATCATCATGTTCAACGTCGGAACGGCGGTGATGTTCGTCGGCCTTGGCAGCCTGTTCGGCCGTCGCATGTTCGAGTGGATGGCCCCACGCTCCGACATCAGAAATTAGCCAGTAGTTCGGATGGCAAATCTCGTGTCCTCCTTGGAAGACACTTTGGGGGCACCAAATGCACCCAAGAAATGCATCCAAGTCTTGCCCATCTCGACAAGTCATTGGAATCACAACAAGTGCGACCGCCCTCCGAGCGCGCCGCATTCAAATCTCATTCGTGGAAGCAAGCGGCCCCGCTCGGGGCGTTCAGCCATATTCCTCGCCGATCCCGTATTCCTTGTAGATCTCAAGCGGGTCCGTATCCGGAAACAGGCGGCATTTGGCCTGGGCGAGGTGCAGCCTCACCGCGGCCGGCTCCTTGCCGTTCGCGAGCATTTTGCGGATGTCGTCCATATGCGCGTTCGGCCGGTGCTTCGGTTCGAGCTGCTCGAGCGCGACGAGCGCGGTCGCGAGGGCCTCGGTGAGAACCCAGTCGTCGTGGCCCGTGATTCCTTTCTTCGGCATCGGCAGACCCCACATGCGGTGGCTGTGTCAGTTTACCGTAGCTTGCGCCGAATCTCCATCGAGATGCGGCAACCTTGCGTTTACCTGGAACAAGCCGGCAGCTGTACTCTCACTTGCGTTGGGACCGCGCGTGGCTAAAAGCCGTCCAGCGGGCAGGCGATCGTAATCCTTGTTGAAACAAAGTTGGCGTAGACGGACCTGTGCGGCATGCAGGCCGGCTGTTCCGGCCTGCAACCCATATCCCTGAATTCCAAAAAGCCACGGTCGTACCGCTCAAGGCTGGAGCCAGCATGGTCCTTCTTAGCTTCGTCTACCGCTTCGTCACCAACTTCGCGTTCCTGGCGGTGGTCTATTTCAGCCTGAACTTCATGGAGAAGTATCCGAACCGGGCAATCCTGGCGATCCTGGTGCTGGTCTATACCGCCATGCGCGCGGCCTCGACGTTGCGCGCGTTCTACTTCTTCCAGAAGATCGAGAAGCTGGAAGCCGAGACGAAGCGCCTTCAGGCTCCGATCAATGACGGCTCAGGCGGAACCGCGGCGCGCAAGCAGATCGTGACTGATGTTGCGCGGCTGCGCCGCGACGGCGAGCTCAAGTCCTATATGGACCTGTTCTTCCTGGCACTGATCGTGCTGCTCTGCGTCGCCAACATCATGCGGCAGTAAGGCGCCTGGAGCATGATCCGGATCCGAAGGGCCGCGTTAGCGCAAAGTGTGCAGCGGTTTTCCCTCGCGACAAACGCGGAACGCGTTTGCGCGGAGATCATGCTCAAACGATAACCTAAAGCGCGAT
>NZ_LGHM01000055.1 GCF_001908185.1 Bradyrhizobium sp. AS23.2 | reverse complement strand
GCCACGTCCATAACCTCGAGACGGTCAACACCTACGAGGGCACCCACGACGTCCACGCCCTCATCCTGGGCCGCGCCATCACGGGTATCCAGGCGTTTTTCTAGTCAGCTTCTGATGTAGCAATAGGTTCCGAGAACGCATCGGACAACCGGAGCGCACGGGAGGCCCATACGGTACTCGTGGTCCCTTCCGTCTTCTTCCCCATGCTCGTCTCCTGGAATGCGGCGGCTCTCCGACACCGTTCGGTAGTCGCGCATTCGACCTTCTGTGCTTCTTGGCGAGCCGTCCGGGCGAAGTCATTCGCAAAAGCGAACTTATGGCAAGAGCCTGACCCGACGTAACGGTCGAGGAGAGCAGCCTGCGTTTCCACATGGTTGTGTTACGTCGTGCCTTGGGTGACGGTAAGGGAGGTGAGCGTTACGTGGTGAACGCCTCGGGGCGCGGTTACTGCTTCGTGGCCAACGTCGATCGCGCGGCATAGCCCTGGGGTCACGCTTGGGTGCTTACCCCTGAGAAGACTTCGCAGACTATTTGCGTGAGGATCGAGCGGCCTGACCAGGACGCCGCGTGCAAGCCAACCTCGCCCCGCAAGCGGGGCGAGGTTGCTCAAGCTCAGGTGCCTTCGAATTTGAATGAGACGTTCAGCTTGGCGCGATAAGCCTCGACCTTGCCATTGGCGTCCAGCTGCATATCGAGGGTAACGACCTCGGCGACACGAAGATCCCGGAGAGTTTTTGCGGCCTGTTCGACCGCGTTGGCAGCGGCTTTCTCCCAGGAGTCGCTGCTGGTACCGATCAGTTCGATGACCTTGTAGACGCTCTCAGCCATGTCGTTCTCCCGTCCGGTGTGAAACAGGGAGCAGGTACTCCCTGCCCCATCAAACCTAGCACCGCCATATCGATGGTGAAAGGACGCGGCGTGTGGTGGCGACCAGGGCAGCCCTGCGTGACGATTCCAGCAAGTTTGAACAAGCGCGATGCCCAGAGCCGCGATCTAATGGCGACCCTGCGTCTCTGAAATCTGCTGACAGCTCCGATCTGGAGCGGTCCGCGGACCGACGGGCGATATCGGTGATGCCGTGGAGAGATGACCATGAATAGATTTTGGACTTGTGCATTGGTGGCGAGCTGGGTTGTCGCTCTGGCGCCCACGGCACATGCCCGATCATCCTAGGTCCTGGAATCTCGTCTTCGTCACCCAAAACGGCCACCGCCGTCGAGCGGCTATAATGTCCAAGTTGGGCACGCGCGACGCCACCTGCATCACGTCGACATTGCCGACCAGGATACCGCCTCGTGGCGGTCGGGTAGAGCCTCCCACGCGAGGCGAACGGCGTCGCGACGACCGTTCCGAAGGGACATCCGGCGTCATCACCACTGGGCTCCGCGCGCCCATGGTTGGATCGATCTCTCGACCGCGCTCAGCCAGGTCGCGCCTCTGCGGGCCACCGCAAGTAGATACGGAGGCCCGCAAACGAACAGATGGAAGTGAGACCTTCCGCTCTTGTGATATACATTTGCCCTGGGGCGTCGCTCACGTAGTCGAGACTAGAGCGAAGCTCGATAGTCGTTCGCGCGACCGACCGGGTTTGAAGCAAGATGATCGAACCTACGCGAGATACGCAGACCCGCGCTGCTGCTGAGGCAGAAACGAGCACGGTACGGAGATATTTTGGCACGGACGGTATCCGCGGCCGTGCCAACGACGTGATTACGCCGGAGATCGCCCTCAAGGTGGGCCAAGCGGCAGGCATTCTCTTCCGCCGCGGCGAGCATCGTCACCGGGTCGTGATCAGCAAGGACACGCGACTGTCGGGTTACATGATCGAGACCGCAATGGTCGCGGGCTTCACCTCGACGGGCATGGACGTGCTGCTGCTCGGCCCGATGCCGACGCCGGCTGTCGCCATGCTGACGCGCTCCATGCGCGCCGATCTCGGCGTCATGATCTCGGCCTCGCATAATACCTTCGAGGACAACGGCATCAAGCTGTTCGGCCCGGATGGATATAAGCTCTCCGACGAAGTCGAACTCGAGATCGAGAAACTGTTGGATTCCGACCTCAGCAAGCAACTCGCCAAGAGCCCCGACATCGGCCGGGCGAAGCGCATCGACGGCGTGCACGACCGCTACATCGAGTTCGCCAAGCGCACGTTGCCGCGTGCACTCGATCTCGAGGGCATGCGCGTGGTGGTCGACTGCGCCAATGGCGCTGCCTACCGCGTCGTCCCGGAAGCATTGTGGGAATTGGGCGCCGATGTGATTTCGATCGGCGCCGAGCCGGATGGGCTCAACATCAACAAGGATTGCGGCTCGACAGCGCCGAAGGCTCTGTGTAGCAAGGTGCGCGAGATGCGCGCCGACGTCGGGATCGCGCTCGACGGCGACGCTGACCGGGTCGTGATGGTCGACGAGCGTGGCCACCCCATCGACGGCGATCAGCTTATCGCCGTGATCTCCGAAAGCTTGAAGGAGAACGGCAGGCTGGCCAGGCCCGGCGTCGTGGCGACCGTGATGTCGAACCTCGGCCTCGAGCGCCACCTCGCTGGCCTCGGCCTCGAGCTCGTGCGCACGCCGGTCGGCGACCGGTACGTGCTCGATCACATGCGCCGGTACGGCTACAATCTGGGTGGCGAACCGTCGGGGCACATTGTCCTGTCGGACTACACCACGACCGGTGATGGGTTCGTCACTGCGCTGCAGGTCCTTGGAGTGGTGCGGAGCCAGAACCTGCCGCTGTCGCAGGTGTGCCACCGGTTCGATCCGTTGCCACAGGTGCTCAAGAACGTGCGCTGCCGCAAAGGCAGGCCGCTTGAGAACGCGACCGTGCTTTCGGTCATTGCCAGCGCCGAAGAGCGGCTTGGCCGCGGCGGTCGGTTGATCGTGCGCGCGTCCGGCACCGAGCCGATGATCCGGGTGATGGGCGAGGGCGACGACAAGGCGCTCGTAGAAGCGATTGTTGACGAAATCGTCGCAGCCCTGGGCCACGCGGAAGCGTAGAACGATCTTGTCCCTAGAACCGCTCCATTTGCGTCATTCGGTTGCAACTCCCTTAAAAGAGTTCAACTAACGAGGCTGTTCGCCAAACTTACAGCGTTCCCTGCGATGATGTTTTCGCTGCTACCAGCTTGAGCCTGCACACTGGATGTGCGCGCTCCTTGCGATCCAATATAAGCACTTTTTTTTTGCAAAAATCTGTTTGCCGACAAGGCGTTAATGCTGCGAGGCAATGCGCGCCCAAGGCGTCTTTCCGGGGCTTCCGAAGTCACAGCAAGTTGATCCGGCAACCCCTGATAGACCTCGCACGCCGGTATCTCGCTGCCGCATGGGTTCGATCACGATACCGATACGCCCCCCAATTGGACTATGACAAAAGTATATATAGGGATATTTTGGATTCAAACTTAGAATTTCATAAAAGCTTTAACAAGTAAGACGCAACGAACGTTCAGTTTTTGCTACCTCGCATTTCGAACAAGTGGCGATACAACCAAGGACCAAGCATTACGCGCACGGTCTCCAACCGAAAGGAAAACCACGACATCAGAGGCGGAGTTCAACCATCCAGTCGATTTTTTAGCTGTAGTAGCAATTAGCTTTAGTGGGCAGGGAGGGTGTTATGACGCGGCGATATTCTTTCGCTACCGTACTCGTTGGACAAAACAATTTACGCAGAGAGGGCCTTGCGCGCATTCTACGCTCGGCGAATTTTCGTATTCTCGCGTCGGTCTCATGTGCCGATGGTTTGGACGCTTGCAAAGTCAAGCCATGCCAGCTGTTCTTTCTCATTGTCCATACCGGCGATGACTTTAACGCATCCGTCGAGCAAATCGAACGCCTCAGGGATCGCCATCCGGACGGGCGTCTTGCCGTTGTCGCCGATCGCTATCAGCTGAGCGAGTTAGTTTCGGCATTTCACGCGGGCGCTACCGGCTATTTCGTCGACGTCATGAGTTGTGACGCGCTCATCAAATCCATCGAGCTCGTGATGATGGGCGAAACCGTTTTCCCGTCGGCATTTGCGCTCGGTGCCGGAGAGATCCGCTCGGACAAGACCAAACCGCTCAACGACAGCGAGGCGACGTTTGACGCACCAGACGATCGAATCGCCCAGCAACTTTCCCCGCGGGAGAAATCGATTTTGCGATGCCTGATCGAAGGCGATTCCAACAAATGCATCGCGCGGAAAATCAATATCGCCGAGGCCACGGTGAAGGTCCATATCAAGGCAATTCTGCGCAAAATCCGGGTTCAGAACAGGACGCAGGCGGCGATTTGGGGAATCAACAACCAATTGCACGCGCGGGCATCAAGCAACAAGTCTCCGCAATTGAGCTCTGATGTGAGCGAGCGGTCGCCCAACCCTGCGCGGGAGATTCACGACCTCATCGACGAAGCGCCACCTCTTGGTGCCATCAACATTCACGTTAGTCAGGTTGAGGCGGCGCGCGCCGACGCCCACATCCACGGCGGAAGGGCTAATGGTGCGGTCAAGCTCAGGAAATAGTCGAAATCCCCGCGATCAACTCAGCTTGCTCTCTCAAGAGAAAGCCGGCCCGCCTGGTTAATGCCAAAGACGTATATCGAAAGCGATAGCCATCAGCTTCGGCTTGGGGCGATCGGGCATTCATTCACGAAGAATGGGGCGAGACGGGCCGGGCCGGCGGAGCGAGCCTCTTTCGACGAGTAGAGCGAGCAGGATACCGACGACCAGGGCAAGAAACGTCGTCACAAGGAACAGCAGTATCGCATTTGGACCCGACGGCACCCTCACCACTTCCGCCGGCAACAGAGTTTGACCGGCGGCGAACCTGATCATATCGCGTGCCACCACTGCCTCGCGGTCTTCGGCGACTCTTCCTTTGCGCGCAGCATCCAGCTGCTCCTTCAAGTGATCGAGCTTGGCAAGGCCGCTGAGATAGGTCGGGTGGCGCGGGCCATACACAGCGGATAGCGCCGTCATTGTGCGGCCGGCGGCCGCGTAAGCCTCGGCTGCCTGCTCCAGCTGTCGTCCGCGCAAATACTCCGATGCGACCCAGTTCGCCAATCGGGCGGCACGCTCCGGGTCCGACGTGGTGACCGCGACCGTGATCAAATAAGAGCGCGGATCGTTGGTGACCGTGATCTGGTTCGTGAGCCGTGTGATCGCGAGATCACGCGGCATCGGCGCGGAATGGTCAAAGATCGGCCCGACGCGGGACAGGACCCGCGTAAGAAGCGATGGGTGCGTATAGTCGGGATCATTGTCGAGCCTTAGCGCAGACACGACAGCACTCGCGGTCGCACGCGAGCGAATGATACGCGCCGCGCTATCCACAACGGCGGCCGCATCGACCGCCGCGGTCGATTGCAGCCTCTCGCCTGCGACGTTTTCGTCGCGGACGAAGTCGAGCTGAATGAGCGCTTCGCCAGTGTAGCGCGGCACCATGAATGCCAACACAATCAACTGCGCTGCCAAAGCGACGGCGAGAACCGTGGTAATAAGCAGCTTGTGCTTCCATAGCTTTCGCAGCGTATCGTGGACGATATGTTCATAATGAATCCGCGGAGCGTCGATCGCATTCACCTCGAGAGACATAGTCCGATCTCCTATGGTCACATGCGCCGGATCAAACGGCCGGTTTCTTGCCTCTGCCACCGTCAACGCACGAAAATCCTGTATGTGGCGCGATCGAAAAGCGCGCGGACCAGCGCCCGGGCCTGGAAACGGTCGGCAACCTTCAGCAGGTCCAGAAACAGATTATCGCCGTCGGATGCGTTCGCCTTTTCCGGGTCGACATCACGCCCGCCTGTTCCGCGGCCGACAATCGTGGTCACGATATCGAGAAGGCCTCGTTGGTAGCGATAGCGTGAAACCTCGCAGCCCAGCAGCCGCGCTTCCCGGCGGCAGGACACCTGCCCAGGCGCATAGCTCCGCGTGGCCGCGCGAAACATCGGCAGGTCGGATTCAGTGTCACCGACCGCAATCGTCTCAGCATCCGGCCCCAGGACTTGGTCACGTAGAGCCACCAATCCGGTTCCCTTGTCGACACCTTTCGCCACAACGGCAGTGTCGATCGTGGTTTGGTGGAAGGTGAGCCTGTCGAGCCTCAGCGTCGTGATCAGGTGGTTCACCACTAGCGTCGGCAGCGGTAGCGGTGCTCCCTGCCCGACACTGAACGAGCGCATCTGCAACAGCAGATTGCGAGGCTTCTTCTCTATCATGTACACTCGTATGGAGTATCGGTGACGCTCGTCGAGAAATACCCCCGGAAGCTGCCGCAACTCCTTTCTGAGTACGTCGAGTTGGACCATCGCCTCCTGATCAATGAGAGGTCGGCCACGTCGGGTGACCGCATCCCACAGGTAGGCGCCGTTCTCCGCAACGCCTCCCGCGAGCCCATAAGCTTCGCAGTAATCCTTCACTTCATAGACCGACCGCGCCGTGTTTAACGCGACCGAGCAGCCGCGCTTTGCGAGCAGCGAGAGCGCCTCAATGCCTGCAGCCGTCGTACAGGGATAACCGAAGATGCGCCGGTCGATGACGCCGTCGATATCGAGCATGACAAGCGGCGAGAGCCAGGATGCCGGCCGGATCGACCGACAACGCGCGCCGCAGAAACGCGCAGTCTGGATGGTGAGGAACTCCCAGGCACCGAGGAACCGGCGATGCTGCTCCTGCTGCTGCTGGCCGGACTGAACCACGGCGAAAAGCCGCTCTTGCGCTGTTTCCATCGTCCAGAGGCCGGCGAGCAACTTGTTGATGAAGAGCCGTTGGTCGATCGCGACGTCTCCGGAGTGCTCGACGTATCGACGGATCAATCGTTCCTCCTCTTCGGGAGAAAGCGCGAAGCTGAGGATAGTCTCGGCGAGGTCATAGGCGGGATCGATCGTGTTCAACTGAGTCTTGCCAAGACCGTGCCCGTAGTAGCCCGTCTTCAATGGACGGGATTTACCGTCGATCCATTGCGCGTGGTCCAAATTGCCGTCGATCAGGGTGGGAAACGGGCAGTGCAGCCCAAAGAGGCGCTGTTGGATCCACGAGCGCATCGGTATGTCGAGCACGAACCTTCCGTACGCGCGGCCAAGCGCCTCCGCCAACAACGCCCAGCCGTTCTCGTGGACCGCTTTGCCGGAGGTACGGCGTTTCGGCAAAGCCAATCGGCTGGTTCGCGCCGCTATGTAGGCAGCCGCAGTGTCGATCCATGCATCGCGGTTCGATCGGACGTCCGCGGCACCTTGCTGCTGCAACAGCCATTCGCTGTAGAGAATGCCGTCGCGCAACCCGATGACCGGCGACACGAACTCCGAGAGCCGCTGCGCAGCCAAAAAGGCTGGGTAACCGAGGTATCCCAGACCCACGCTTTTTGCCAGGACGTAGCGGGTTTCGTGCGAGCCCTGGGCAGAGCGCAGTTGGACTTCGAAGATTCGTTTAAGCGTCGCACCGCGCTTGACTTTCGCGGCGTTCGATAACTCACAGTTGAGCTCCTCCGCCCGACGACTGCTAACTACCCGGACCTCGGAGAATCCCTGCGGCGCGAAGTACCCGACCAATTGCCGCTCGACACTTTGGCACTCAAGCAGCTGGTGCTTTCGCCATCGCTCGGGCTCAAGCGTGATGACGAGGCCATCCGGCAGGGTGTCGGCCCAGTTCCGCGCTGCCGGATGAGTGGGAACGAGAGCCTTTATCCGTCCCAGATCGAAACCCGCCTGACGAGCAATATCAACCGCCAGGATAATCGTGCCACCCGAATGTGGCGGATCATCCACGATGACGAGGGTGAAGCCCTGTCTTGCGTATCTCGCCAGCTCCTTGCGCTCCCACCGGCAGGCGCCTTTCTTCGGCTGCACGGTCAGCGAGGCGACCCGCGGGTAGCCTTCGGCCTTGAAGAAGGAACTCAGCAGTGTCGAAAAATATGTACCGGCCGTCCGCAAACCCAGCAGAAGAATGGGACGCGACGTATCGGGAAACTGCCGCATGAACTGCCGCCCGAGCTCCAGCACGTCGACATGCATGAGATCCAGTCGGCTGAATGCGGACGGAACGCTGAGGCGCAGGCCGAGCAAATCGGACGGGAACCGCCATTGCAGTGGTTCAGACAAACTCCTGGCGGGTTCGGCGAGCAGCACTGGATCAGAGTCGCATCGCGCCAGGACAGCGAAGAAAACATCAAGTCTGCCCTGCCAATCGTTCTTCCAGCGATGGACTTGCGTCCAATTCCGCTTCGGCAGGCTATCGGCAATCTTGTCAGTCACCCACAGGGTCATCCGACCTGGCCGGGTTCTTGCCAGTTGAGCAGGCATGCGCAACGTGTGCCCGCGCAAATATTCATCGGTTCCATTCAACAGCGAACATGAAAGAAGGTAGATGTTTGTCGCGACTTCGCTCGTTTGCCATCCTGCCTCGACACTCCCGAGCCGGTCGATTTCGCCGACAAGGCGTTCAATGGCCTCACCGACTGTCAAGTGTGGATCGAGGCACCATTCGTAGGCGGAATAGAAATTCACTTCGGCCGGCAACGGGTCAAGTCGCTTCGACACCTGGTCAATCGCTGCCGGTTGGTTCAGTGTCAGCATGGCGCGTCCTGCCCTTGTTAGAGTGCCGCTGATGCGGCTCCGATCTTCAAATTATGCCGCGAGTGTTCCTCGACGGCGCGTGCATAGATCGCCATGAGCGCCTCATGGTTGGTCTCAGCGGAAAATTCTCGGTCGAAGGTTGCTCGCGCCGCGCCGCGCATCCGCTTCAGCAGGGATGAATCCGAATAGAGATATCGCACCTTCGCTAGCAGGTCCTGCGCGTCGTCGGCGGCAAAGCACAAGCCATTGCGGCCATCGACGATGTCGGCCATGGCGCCATGCCCGGAAACGACGACGGGCGTGCCCTTGGCAAACGCCTCGATCACAACGCGTGGCAGCGCGCCCTCGTAACACACGGACGGCAGGATCAAGAGTCCTGCTCTCCCCATCAGCTCGTACACATGCTCGTGCGAAACGCCCTGCAACCACTCGATCGCGGGATTGTGTGCCGCCGCCTCTCGAACTGCGCTAGCCAGTGGACCGTCGCCCGCGATCTTCAACGGCACCGCGTCCTTGATGCCCTGCCACGCCGCGAGAAGAGTTCGCACTCCTTTTTCCTCGGACAGGCGGCCGACATAGAGAGCGTACCCGCCGTCTCCCGCACCCGCGCCGGGTTCCGGATAGGCGAAGTTGGGCTTGACGGCGATCTTGTCCGCGGGAAGGCCTCCCTCGATGAATTTCCGTCGGCTGAATTCGCTGGGAACGACATATGTGTCGACGGCGTGGCGCCACGTTCCCAGGAGGCGATGCGCCGCAAGCATCGTCGCAACCACGCCGCTTTCGGCGCGGTTGTCGCGGTAGCACCTGTGCGCCACGCCACGCCACGCGATCGCCTTGCCGAGACAATCCTCGCACGGCTTGCCGTCGCGGAGCAGCAGCGCGTTGACGCAGAGGAGCCGGAAGTTATGCAGCGTCTGCACCACGGCCACGCCTTCGGCGCGCGCGGAGTAGTAGGCGGCGGGGGAAATCAAGGGAAATGTATTGTGAAAATGAACGACCTGCGGGCCGTGCGCGCGGATCACATGTCGCATCTCGACAACGGCCTGGCGGCTCCAGATCGCGCGGCCGGCAACGTGCAGGCGTCCCATGCCGTCGATCGCGTCGTTGGACAAACAATAAGTCGTCACCTCGTGGCCGTGCGCCCGCAGCAGCGCGACCTCGGCCGCGACGCATTGATCCTCACCGCCGGCAAGCTTGTAGAAATTGTGTGCCACCAGGATATTCATGGATGTCACCCTTGGACCCCGGTTGCTTTAGCAACACGCGCCGCATGATCGAGAACGGCAACCGGCGGCGCATACAGGCGGCAGAGCTGCCCATTGGTCACGGTGGTTTCCGGGTGCGCGAGATCGCGCATGAAGCGAAGGATGCCTTCCAGGCGCCGCCACTGATCGAAGTCCTGCAGCTCCCAGGAATGTCCCCAGAGATGGAAAACGCCGCCGTCTGCGACTGCCTGGCGCAACAATGATTCCGCCAGCGCCGGCCATTCGGCCGGACTACCATGAACGAGGTAGCGCCAGAGATTTGCCATAACCATCCGCTTGACCGCATTTTTGGCGAAGCTGGAAAAGCGATGCGGAAAGGCCTGAACGGTCGTCGGCATCAGCAGAAGGCCGGTCCTCTGCCGCGGAAAGTCGAGTGAAAGGAACTCCGCACTGCGCAAGCCGAGATAGCCCGCACTTCGGATCATGTGCACGTGCGGGCTTGTGAAGCGGCCAATCGGCGGACAGAAGCACACGCAGGGCATGCCGGTGGTGTCCTCGACCCAGGACTTGGAATCGACGATCTCATGCCTTGCCGTCTCATCGGCCGCGCGGGTCAGATCGACATGGTGGAGCGTATGGGCACCGATCTCGAAGACCCCAGCGAGTTCGCGCAGTTGCGCGGCCGACATCGTTTCCCGCTCATTCTCCGCCGGGACGTAGAACGTGCCTGCGATTCCGTATTTTGAAAGCAATGCAGCAACGCGCAGATCCAGCGGATGGCCGTCATCCCAACTTGTCGTGATGTAGGTCGCCGGGTTCATTCCGCATCTCCGACGGGTGACAATTTGCCCAGGACCGGGTGGCTACCCGGCCGGTTCGGTTGGTGCTCATGTTTGATGTAGAACGTGTACGTGTGACGATAGGGCGTATCCGTCATGTATTCGGCCGTGCCGAGAGGCGGGAAGACAAACGGCCTCAGCGCACGCAAGCTTTGGCATTCAGCAAGAAAGAACGGACGCCGCTCCTCGATATCATCCCACCCAATGACGAGCACCCCGCCCTCTCGGAGGCAATCAGAAGCGGCCTCGAAGGCCTTCTCAACGTCGGCTCTTGCGTCCAGGCCCCACCCGAAGACACCGTTGCACAGGATCAAATCGAGCGAGCCGGGCTTGAAGTGCATGCTGAGGTTTTGCAGGCCATCAACAATGTGCTGCTTGGCCCCATACCTCCCTCTCGAAGGGTCGATCTCGATGGTCCAGTAGTTCTTCTTTTCAAAGCGTTTGTTGTAACCTCTGGTGTACCAGTGACAACCAACGAACAGAACATCCCTGTATGCATCCTCGCGCAGGAAGTAAGGAAAGATGATCTGCTCGAGCACCCGCCGGTCTTCATTCTTAAGGTAGGACTCCACGCCGAACATCCCTTTGATGTCGCGGGCGATTCTGAAGAAGATCCGTGCGGGCAGGTTCGGCATCGGCGCTCTCGTTACAGGTGGTGCATGGTTTCTGTTGTAAGGGACACTGAAGGCAAGCTTGCGCTGTGTGTGCCTTCGGCTGCCCTCCTGGGTCCGGCCGGGGCCGCCGCTTTGCCCAATGTCCTGCGTGATCGACTCGACCACGGGCAAATCCGGCGAATGGCGGTCGCCCCAACTGGCCGTTACGCACGTCAGCCTTTTCATGATCCACCCCCGACAACTGCCAATCGGCGGCACGACTGGGCACGAGCCAGAGCATCGGCGAGCAGTCGATCGATGCGGCGCGTCGCAATATGCCGCTGAAGCAGACGGTATAAGCCCCGCGGCGCCCTTGGCAGGTCGAGCGACTTGAGTTCTGCCCGCGCAAACGCACGCACTTCCTCGATCAGTCTTCGCCTTTCTTCTGGTGCCTCTATCGCCGCGAGGAACGCTATCAGAACACTCTCGGCGAAAATCCGCCTCCGCGATATCACGCGCGGATTGGCGGTCCGGATATCTGTTCCCACGTCATAGAGGACGCCGGCAAGGTCGAGGGAGGCCGGGTACCACTCCTTTGCAAGGCCTTCCCGGATTGGAAGGCTCGCAGACGTATCAACGTCGACCAATGAAAGAACGCGATCCGCAGGGTCCCAAAGAATATTGTGCAAGGAGAGATCGCCATGCAGGCATCCTGCCGCCCAGTACGGTCTCATAACGGAAATGAGCGCCCGCGCCGCGGACTCAATTATTTCAGGAGACGGGCCGTTTCCCTCCGCAAGAGACTCGCTGAGGTTTGTCCCCGCGGCCAGGGTCATCACCAATGCTGGCGGCGATGCCGACACATGCAGCGGTAATGGTGCACGGATCTTCCAACCATCTACCGTCTTGCCATCCAACGACGAGTGCAACCCCGCCTGGGCATCAAACTGCCGCCTTGCCGCATCGGCACCGGCCGATCCATCAGGCTTGTACAACTTGACGATCAGATTGCGGTGCCCTTGAAAGAGCGGGTGGCCTCCGGCCGAGCCAACGGCGTAAATCTTGGCGTGAAACCCCTCTCCGATCTGCCTGATCCCCCACTCCCTTCCGGCAGTGTCGCGGGTCAGCTTCTGCAGGATCGATGTTACAGATGCCTGACTGCTCTCGACCGGATCGGTTTGCGCGAGAACGGCAAGGAATGCGACCCAACGGGCGGCGGCTCCGGCAACACTTCCCGCCAGAGTGCCATAGGCGGCCCCGAGCAGCCCCCAGCTGAACGTAAGGATACAAACCGCTGCCAGCGTGACAACGGTGCCGGCCGACGTCGCGAGCACAATTGCCTTCGGACGCTCCATGCTCGCCAGCGCGTTGGAAGCAGGCGCGCCGGCCGCCGTTACCATCATCGCAACCGCAAGCACAGTGACAACGTGATTCTGTCCGCCGTATTGAGGGTCGTGATAGACGACATGCATGAGCAGGTCGCCGCCGAAGAAGATCGCGATGCAGAACAGCGACATCCCGCCCGCCAGTACCACTGCATCGCGAGCAGCCTGGCGCCGCAACTTCGCGCCTCCGCCTTCATTGAAGGCGCGGACCGCCCGTGGCGTCAGCGTATTGCGAAACGCCGTGAGCAGCGGATTGGCGAGCGATGCGACGGTTGTGGAGGCAGCGAAGATGCCGGTCTCGGCCATGTTTGTCAGCAGCGGCAGCATCCAGTAGCTCGCATAACCCTGCATCGAGACCGTGACCTGCCCGGCGAATAGCCATTTTCCGAGCCGCCAGCTATCGGTGGTCGCCTGACGCACTTGGCCCGCCCTGATTGCAAAATTCGACCGCTCACGATGCAGCCAGACAATGCTCGTCAGCGCGCAGGCGCAACCAAGTCCCACGCACGCTCCGACCGCGGACATCCTGCCCGACCAGCCCAGCCAGCCAAGTACGCCGAGCTGCAGCACCGCAACACCGGCGTCAAGGATCAGGACATTAGCCACACGCAAATGCGCGAATGCATAACCCCGGCTGAATTCCCGCTGCAAAGCGAAGGGGACGGTCAGCACGAGCGCCCAGACCAGCCAGGTCAGGTTCGAATCCGCTCCGAGCACCACCATCCCGGTGGCGGCGATCGCCAACGCCACCACAGCCACGCCCGCCAACCATGCGCTGTGCAGCAGCGAGATTCCCGCATGCTCAGCTGGGGTGTAGGACGGGCGGTGCCGTTGGATCGTGTAAGGAAGCATGATCAGGGCGTCTTGGATTGCGAGCAGCGATCCCAAGATCGAAATCCCGATCGAGTAGATACCCAGTTCGCTCGGCACGGTCCAGCGACCGACCAACACCGACGATAACAGGCTAGTGCCGCTAACTACCACCTGATCCGCAAGAGCGAGGAAGTGCGTCCCGAACACGATGCCCATGATCGCGGCCCAGACTCCGCTGCGTTCCGCGTCTTGACCACCAGATGACTCGACAACGTGCAAGTTCGGCTGCGGCGACGTCTTGCGGTCCGCATTATCCACCAATGGCAGGGGCGTCGCTCCCGATTCCTGCATGCCAACCCTTCGGTCAATGATATTCGCGCGATCGTTCCTCACGGGCGAAGCGCGGGCTACGCAGTGCGCCGCGCAACAGCTCGCCAGCGGCGAGAAACGCAAATCCCGGCACAATGTAAGCATAGCGTCGCCACAGGCGCCGCGGCTCGGAGCAAAGCCGGAACAGCCACTCGAGCGCATGACGTCTCATCCACTTCGGCGCCTGTCGTTTTGTCCCTGCCAGGAAATCGAATGCTGCACCGACGCCGATCATTACCGGCGCATCGATGCGTCCGAGATGTGCCGCCATCCACCGCTCCTGTTTCGGAGTACTCAACCCGATCCAGACGATGTGCGGCCGCGCGGCGTTGATCATATCGACGACAGCGCCGTCTTCAGCCGGCGTCAGCTCCCGAAACGGCGGGCAGAACGTGCCGACCACTTGCAGTCCGGGGACGGACTTGACCAAAATGTCTTTCAGTTTTTCGGCGACGCCGACGTCACCGCCGTAATAGAACTGCCGGTAGCCGGCCCGGCCGGAAATCGCCGTCATTTCTCGCATTAGGTCGGGTCCGTAGACCCGTTCTGTGCGGTTTTTGCCGGCGAGGCGCAAGAAATACACGAGCGGAACGCCGTCGGGCGTCACCATACCGGCCTCATTATGGATCCTGCGCAGCAAGGGGTCGCGACGGCATTCCATGACGCCGTGAACGCCGGTCACGCATACGTATTCGCGCGCATCCTCCTTTATCCAGCGCTCGAGAGCCGCGATCGCGTCGTCCATAGTGATCGCGCTGACCTTGACGCCCAGCACGTCACCACACACAGGGCCGGCCATTCCGCTCATTGCGGAAACCTCCATACGAGCTTGTCCGCTTCATGGGGATCAGCCAGCAGGTTGTCGAAGTACTCTATCGTCTTGCCAAGGCCCTCCTCCACGCTGACCTGAGGCGTCCAGTGCAGAAGCTCTCTCGCGCGCGAGATGTCCGGCCGACGCTGGCGTGGATCGTCTTGCGGCAACGGCCGGAACTCGAGTCGCGAGCGCGATCCCGTCAGAGAGATGATGAGCCGGGCAAGCTCCGACATGGTCATTTCGGTCGGATTGCCGAGGTTGACGGGCCCCTCAACGTCCGACGATGCATTCATCAATCGCGTCAGACCGTCGATCAGGTCGTCGACATAGCAGAAGGACCGCGTTTGCGTTCCCGAGCCGAACACCGTGATCGGTTCACCCTTCAGGGCTTGCACGATAAAGGTCGATACGACCCGCCCGTCCTGCGGATGCATGTGTGGGCCATAGGTATTGAAGATGCGGGCAACACGGATGTCCAGCTTGTGCTGTCGGTGGTAGTCAAAAAATAGAGTCTCGGTGCAGCGCTTGCCCTCATCGTAGCAGGCACGCGGTCCGGTCATGTTGACGATGCCGCGATAGTCCTCGGGTTGCGGATGGACCTCCGGATCGCCGTAGACTTCGCTTGTCGACGCCTGCAGGATGCGAGCGTGCAAACGTTTGGCAAGCCCCAGCATGTTGATCGCTCCGAGAACACTCGTCTTGGTGGTCTGGATGGGATCGCGCTGGTAGTGTAACGGCGAGGCCGGACAGGCGAGATTGTAGATCTCGTCAACCTCGACATAGAGCGGGAACGTGACGTCGTGCCGCACGACCTCGAACGCCGGCTCGTTGAGCAACCCTTCGATGTTACGCCGCATGCCGGTGAAGAAGTTGTCGACACAAAGCACCTCGCATTCCTGCTTGAGCAATCGCGCGCACAGATGGGAGCCGAGAAATCCGGCTCCGCCAGTGACCAGAACACGCTTTTTCACGTTGCACCTCCTGCCCGTCGATATTCGCCGCTCGGATGCCGGCTTTTGATCTTCACGGAAGCTGGAGATCATCAACAACCGCGCACATGAACAACCGCGCACATGGGGGTCGACCGGGCACTAAAGAGCTATCTGACGCGGACCGAAGCTACTCAGATGGAGGTACCTCCGAGGCGTGCTGCGATAGCCCCTGTTTTTCGACCGCACGCCCCACACGACTACTAATCTCGATGCGATCGGGCGAGCAAAACGCCAGCGAATCTGCCCAACAACGCAGAGAACTTTAGTGGACCGGAAATTGACAACACTCCAGACCATCTGGGTCGCCGCCAGAGTCTGGCTCTTGCTGCAGACCTGCTGCCTGACCCTCTCGCTGTTCCCCGCCGCGCTGTCGGCCGCCGACGTCGACAGCCGCGCCTACCGGCTCGCGCCCGGCGATCGCATCACGGTGACTGTTTTTGGTCAGCCCGAACTGTCAGGCGACATGCTGATTGACGATGCCGGTACCATCACCATGCCCCTGAGCGGTCCAATCGAAGTCAAGGATTTGACCGTCTCGGAATGCCAGAAGCGAATTGACGACCGACTGCTGGCGGACGGACTGTTGAAAGCACCCTCGGTGGGCGTGCGCATCGCTGAACTGCGTCCGCTTTACGTGCTGGGCGACGTGCGGCTACCGGGCGCTTACCCTTTCCGTTACGGCAGCACAGCACAGAGCGCAGTGGCCCTCGCCGGAGGCTTCGGCCCCGGCGAGGTGCTGCGCAACGCCGCCGTCTCCGAATACCTGCAGGCCGAGGAGCGTGTGCATCAGCTCATCTCGCAGCAACGAACCTTGCTCGTGCGCAAAGCCCGTCTCGAGGCCCAGCGCGACGGACTGGACAGCTTTTCGCCGCCTGATCTTGGTGGTGCCATCGACGACAGGGACACCAAGGAGATCAAGGAGATCGTCGCAAATGAGCAAGACATCTTCGAGACCCGGACTGCCATCCAGCGCGGTCAGATCGCTCTGCTGCGTTCGCAAAAGCCAGTTCTCGATGATCAGATTGACGCCAACAACGAGCAGGGCGAGGCAGCGAAGAAGCAGCTCGACATGATCCGGCACCAGATCGATCGGTACGGAAACCTTCTCAAGCAGGGGCTGGGGACGCAGAACAACGACTTCCAATACCGCGTCCTCGAGGCAAATCAGGAGGCCGCCGTCTGGCGGCTCTTGTCAGATGTCTCTCGCCTGAAAGTCGAGGCAGGGAACCTCGATTTGAAGATCAGGGAGGTCGAAGCCACGTTCAAGCGCGAGGTCGTGACCGAATTGCAGCAAACGCGCGACCACCTCAACGAATTGGAAATCACGCTGCCAGCAGCAATTCGGTTTCGCGACGTCAAGCTTCAATATGCTGGCGGCGCCGCGGCGCAAGGTGTGCGGCATTTGATCAGCATCACGCGCATGCGGGATGGCCGTGCTGTCGTCCTGGATGCTGTCGAAACGACCCCGGTCGAGCCCGGCGACGTCATCGACGTCAGGAACGAGATGCCGCGTATGCAGTCGCATGACGAGGCGGCCGGGCCGCTGGCGTCTCGGCCGTCCAAGACAGAGGAGGCACGCGGCCAGGCAACCACCGGCTCAATCTCCAGATAGCGGCTGGCGCGACATCCGCCCCCCTCCCGAGTTCGAGCTCCACTTGGCGAACATCGCATGACCGGCTCCCTCCCATTTTCCCGTTCCGCAGGTCTGAGCGACCGCTACCTCCTGGCGCTCGTCTGCGCTTTGTTGGGATACGCTCTCATGGGCAAGGGCTTTGCCTATTTCGGCTACCGACCGGTCTTTGTTGGCGAGTTCATCTTCGTCGTTGGGCTCCTTGTTCTCTTGCGATCAGGCTGCCTCATCGCCGTATTCGCGTCGGCCCCCAGCCTTGTCCTCGCCGCAACCATGGGCTGGGCGATATTGCGTACCCTGCCGTTCGTCGGCACCTACGGCGTCGATGCGTTGCGCGACAGCGTGATACTGATGTACGGCGGCTTTTCATTTGTTGTCGCCGCTCTCCTGATCGAGGATTACCGTCGCATTGACACTCTCGTTCGCTACTACCGGACCTTCCTCGGCATCTACATCCCTGCCGTCCTGGTGCTCTTTCCGCTTAGCTTCTATTTTTCCAACTATGTGCCGAACATACCCGGCACCACCGTTAGCCTGGTCTGGGTCGGTGCTGGTGAGGTCGCGGCCCATCTCACCGGCGCTGCGGTATTCGTGCTTGCGGGCTTTCGCAGGCCCACGGCGTTCTGGACCGCATGTCTTTTCGCCGCGCTTGTCATGGTGAGCGCCGTAAGCCGCGGCGCGATGCTTGCATTTATCGTCCCCGTCATCCTGGCTGCAATCATGCTCGGCAAGATTCGCATGCTCGCGATCGTCAGCGTGGCGGGTCTCGGTTTGCTTGCGGCCGCCTACACACTCGAGACGAGCTTTTCGAACTATGAGGAAGCGCGCTCTTCCACGGAACGACGGGTCAGCTCTGTGCAACTTGCCGAGAACGTCGCGAGTATGTTCGGCCGCGGCGGAGATCAGACCGAAGGTACAAAGGAGTGGCGGGAGAAGTGGTGGCGGATCATCGTCGACAACACGGTGCGCGGACGGTATTTCTGGACGGGACGCGGATTTGGGGTCAATCTTGCAATGGAAGACGGATTCGGAAACCCGCGCAACGAGCGGCCTCTGCGCAGCCCACACAACGGCCACATGACGATCCTGGCGCGCGCCGGAATTCCGGGCATCGTGTTGTGGAGCGCATTTCTGGCGACCTGGTTCGGTTCACTGCTGTACACGACAATGGTTGCGCGCCGCCGGGGACAGACCGGATGGTCCGGCCTCCTGCTATTCATCGCCTGTTATGCCTTGTCCTGCGTGATCAATGCCTCCTTCGACGTTGCGCTCGAAGCGCCGATGCAAGGCATCTGGTTCTGGTGCCTGATCGGTTTCGGCATCGGTGCGACGATGATCTACCGCTATCAGCAGGTCCGCGACCAATGGGAGACAACACCAGTTCGCCCACTTGTGCCTGCCGGCGCGCACGGAAGCCAGTTGCCTTCCTGACGGCAGTTCTCTGGGTGCAGATCGCCACGCCGGCATGGTCCGGCGTCACCAGCGAGCCCTGCCCCGCCGGCGCGGTTCCGATCGCGCCTGGCACATCGATCCAGACAGCCGTCGATCGTGCGGGTCCAGGCGCCACGTTCTGCCTGAAGAACGGCACACACCGAATCCAGGCGATCCGCCCACGGGCAAATCAGCGCTTTTACGGCGAGGGCGGAACAGTCCTGAACGGCAGCCGGTTGCTCACAGATTTCAGCCGTAAGGACAAGTATTGGGTGGCTGGCGGCCAGCGGCAACAGGGGCGGCGCATAGGGGAATGCGCAAAATCGGCGCCGGCTTGCAACCTGCCAGAGGGCTTGTTCTTCGACGACGTTGCGTTCGTGCAAGTCCTGGCGAAGGATGACGTCGGCCCCGGCCGTTTCTACTTCGACCATTCCGCTGAAGAGATCTACTTCGCGGACGATCCCGCCGGTCACAAGGTCGAGGCTACGGTCGCAGCCTTCGCGTTCGAGAGCAGCGCGCCGGGCGTCCTGATCAGGAATCTAACAATCGAGAAATACGCCAGTGTGGCCCAGAAGGGAGCGATCCAGGCGCAGGAGGCCGACGGCTGGGACGTCGAGAATTGCGAGTTGCGGCTGAACAGCGCCGCGGGCATCGCAGCCGGATCTGGCACCCGCGTGCGCAACTGCGACATTCACCACAACGGTCAGATTGGGATCACCGGGGTCGGCCGGGATGTCATGATCGAGGGGAACCACATCTGGGAAAACAACACCCGTGAATTCCTGACCAGCTGGGAGGCCGGCGGCATCAAGTTGGCGGTCAGCCAAGGCGTCGTCTTGCGCAACAATGACGTACATGACAACGCCGGCGCCGGCATATGGTGCGACATCGATTGTCGCGACGTCCTCTACGAGGGGAATATTGCCGAGCGCAATCGCGGCGCCGGAATTTTTCACGAGATTTCGTTCTCGGCGGTCATCCGCAACAACAAGCTCGGTCATAACGGCATGAGCAGAAAAAAACGAATTCTGGGGCAACAACATCCTGATTGCTGCGTCGCAGGACGTAGAAGTCTACGGCAACACGCTCACCGCCGACGCGGGCAAATGCGGCATCGTTCTCCTGGACCAGGGGCGTCCCATGAAATCGGGCGGGACCTACAAGACCCGCAACAACAAGATCCACGACAACGATACGACCTTCGAGGGCGCAGCCTGCGCCGGTGCCACGTCCGACGTCACACCGGGCGACGAAAACGCCCTCATCATCGAGAGGGGCAACAATCTATTTGACCGTAACGTCTATCGCGTCCCGCATGGGAGTGCACCGTTTCGGTTCGCATGGGGACATGCGGTGCTCGACTGGGACGAATTGCGTAGCGTCGGGATCGAGCCACACGGCACCCTTGTCATCTACTGAAACAACGGAAAGCACAGCGGCGATTCCGGACTACCACCTTGTTTCAGTCGGGACTTCGGAATGGCCCGGCTAAGATCGGCAGCTCGAAGCTACACCACCCTTGCGCGACGACCTCGCGGACATCCCCACGGAGAGCGAAATGCGAAACGGGAAAACGGCATTGGTGACCGGCGCTGGCGGGTTCATCGGACATCACCTGGTCAAGTATCTCGTCGGGCTCGGCTACGTCGTCCGCGGCGCCGACCTCAAATATCCCGAATACGAGGATTCCGAGGCGGATGAGTTCATGATCGCGGACCTGCGCGACTACGAGCAGAGCCTGCGTGTCACGAAAAATATCGATGAGGTCTATCATCTCGCGGCCGATATGGGCGGCATCGGCTATATCAGCGCGTTCCACGCGGAAATCACCCTCAACAACACGCTGATCAATACCCACATGTTGCAGGCTGCACGACACCATGGGGTCACGCGGTTCCTGTTCTCGTCGTCGGCATGTGTCTATCCGCAGTATCTCCAGAAAAATCCCGATGTCGTCCCGCTGCGCGAGGAAGACGCATTCCCGGCCGATCCGGAAGAAGGCTACGGCCTCGAGAAGCTCTACACGGAAAAGCTTTGCCAGTACTTCACCGAAGACTGGAACTTCCCCACGCGGGTCGTCCGCTTCCACAACGTCTACGGTCCTCTTGGCACTTATGACGGTGGTCGCGAAAAGGCTCCGGCAGCGCTCTCGCGCAAGATTGCAGCCCTCCACAGCGGGGATGAGCTGCAGATTTGGGGGGGACGGAAAACAGACACGGTCCTTCATGTACATCGATGATTGCGTCGAAGGCATCTACCGCATCATGCGATCCGACCACAGTTCCCCATTGAATCTTGGGACGGACGAATTGGTGACCGTCGACGAACTTGTCGACATCATTGCAAAGATAGCCGGTAAGTCCGTGATCAAGCGTCACGACACCTCGAAGCCTCAAGGCGTGCGCGGACGCAACAGCGACAATTCACGGCTGAGGGAGGTTCTCGGCTGGGAGCCGAAGACGTCGTTGCGACAAGGTCTCATTCCCACCTACCGATGGATCGAGGAGCAAGTGGCGAGCGCGCCCGGGTTTTCCGGAATCGCAGCCGAATAGAAGCGGTGGCCCCCCTTGCCGGCGGGCAAGGGCGGCGTCCCTTACGCACCGAACGGAAGCAAGACCAGCATGGCGGACCAGGGGCTGAACCTGCATCATGCCGGAGGCGCGCGACTGCGCTCCGGCAGCCGACGAGACCGGGGTTTCGGGCGCGTCCGTCGCTATCGCAAGTCAATCGTCATGGCCTCGCTGATCTGCGGCGATCTTGCGGCTGCATTCGTTGCGATCTCAGGCATCCAGTTGCTGATCCGAATGATCGGATTGCCGTGGCAGGCGCCTCAGCGCATAGGCGGCTTGCTTGTCGTTCTCGCTTTCTTCGTCGTCGGGCTTTACAGCGGCTCAGGTCCCGGGCCTTACGAGCGGTTCCGGCAACGAACGATCGGCCTTGCGGCTTTCATCGTCATCTGGATCATCGCCACGTTGCCCGAGCGCGACGTGATCGACTTCATCATCGTGCAGGCCGCAATGGCTGCCTGCCTGTTGCTGGTCGGTCACTACATCGAGGCCGCGACCCGGGCCCTCTTGATCCATCTCGACCTGTGGAGCGCCCCGACGGTCCTGGTGGGCGCGGCTGACCGGTGCCGCGAGCTGGCGCAGCTCCTGGCTCGCAAGCCCGAACTCGGTCTGAAGCCAGTGGGATGGATCGGAACCACTGAGGACGACAGTTCGAAAGGCTCGCCGTTTCCATTACCCATTATCGGGACGACGGCCGATCTCGAACGCATCAGGCCATGTGCAGAAGTCGAAGTCGCAATCTTCATGACCGCAAGCGAGCTCGCAGCGGTCGCGCGCGATTGTCGCGTGTTTACTCCGCCGTGCGGTTTCATGTTGCTTGAAGACATTCACAACATTCAGGGTCCATTGGTCCGCACCCATGCGCTGGAGACGATGATCGGCGTGGAGATCCGGCGCGACCTCTGCTCCTGCCAGAGCCGTATGTCCAAACGGATGTTCGACATTCTGCTCGCTGTGCCCATGGGCTTGTTGGCCCTGCCGGTCGTTGGCCTGGCGGCGCTGTTGATCAAGCTGATCGATCCAGGCCCCGCCTTCTACGTCCAGAAACGCATCGGACACCAGGGACGGACATTGGAGTTGTTAAAACTGCGTACCATGTACACGAACAGCGACCGGCTTCTGGAAGAACATCTCAACCGCGACCCGCTGGCTCGTGCCGAGTGGCAGCGGTTCTTCAAGCTCAGAAACGATCCGCGGATCCTGCCTATCGTTGGCAATTTCTTGCGCCGGTCTAGCGTTGACGAACTGCCACAGCTATGGAACGTCATATCGGGCGATATGAGCCTGGTCGGACCGCGCCCTCTTCCTGCCTATCATGCTGAACAATTTGACACGGAATTCCAGGCCCTGCGGACCAGTGTGATGCCGGGCCTGACCGGACTTTGGCAGGTCTCCTCTCGCAGTGATGGCGATCTGGAGGTTCTGCGGAAGGAGGATTTCTTCTACATCCGAAATTGGTCACCATGGCTCGACTTCTACATATTGCTGCAAACGTTACCGGCGGTCCTGCGTGCTAAAGGAGCCCGTTAGCAATCGTACGCCAATGGCACCATGTTCGTCAGACACCCGGCGGCGTGGGGGTGAGAGTAACCATGCCCTATACTAATTGAGCTGCGCGCCGTATCTCACGGCGTGACGGAGGTGACGGTGTCGACGATCTCCCAAGGCGGATCAATCGGTCCCGTCCACTCCAGTCCATCATAGACCACTTTGGGCAAGCTGCAGCCAAACGGCGCAAATTAGAGCAAGCTTCAGGAAACAGCCGGTGCGCGCTAGGGGTTGCCGCAGCCCGTCGATACGACCGCGTCTCCACTTTAAGGCCGGCCCCACCTCCAAAGAGGGAATAGATTTCAAAGAACGGGGAATTCTTGCGAGCTAGCAGGGAATATTTCCACCGCGGCTGGCTGCTCTGGCAAAAGCAAGAACTGCCCCGAACTTTGCCGACGTCTTGCGACAAGAATTAGCCTCTTAGATGGCATCCCAGCTAAAAATGTCTGCCGACCGATCTAACTTGTAGAACGACGACTTCAGCGCAGGCATCCCGTGTTCAGCGATCGTTTGTGGGGTCCAGCCGCCATCACGGTGGATAGATCGCAACGGCCGAGACTGGCCCATAAGGAATATCTCGTTCATTCGAACCGCAAAGATCTGGCCGGTTACGTCCTTAGCTTCATCAGAGAGCAAGAATGCCGAAAGAGGTGCGATTTTCTCCGGACCCATTTGCTGCATTCGAGCCACACGAATCTTTTCGGCTTCGGTGTCTGCGGGAATCGTGCCGATCAGTCGACTCCAGGCGAACGGCGACACGCAGTTCGAGCGGACGTTGAAGCGGTTCATGTCGAGCGCGATCGATTTCGACAGGCCGACGATGCCGAGCTTGGCGGCGGCGTAGTTGGCCTGGCCGAAATTGCCGATCAGGCCCGAGGTCGAGGTGAAGTGCACGAAGGAGCCGCTCTCCTGCTCGCGGAAGATCCGCGCCGCGGCGTGCGAGAC
>NZ_LGHM01000054.1 GCF_001908185.1 Bradyrhizobium sp. AS23.2 | reverse complement strand
AGATCATCACAAACGGAACAACTCGGGAATTGATAGCGAAACATGTCTTGAGCGAACATGACGAGCGGAAGATCGGCTGTGCCTGCTTGTGACTCGTTTGAGACATGCCGACTGCCCACGAAAATGTCGGCTGTTCGGGGGTAGACCGGAAGTGCGTGGTCGACAGTTAAAACGGAGCTAATGACCCGAAGGGGACTCTGCACCATCTGCCCGTGAAGGATGGTTTTGCCACCATTTCGGCACGGTTCCGTAAATTGCTTCCTTTCCTAAGAGAAAAGCGCCGATGCGCGGCTGCATTGGATTGAGGTTGCTGGGCCTCGCTCCACCGCCCACGATGCTGGCCGAGGCCGACGAAATGTGGCTCCCTAGCGGACAAATAACGGCAGTCGGTCCGATTTCGGCTTTCGACCATCTGAGACATCGAGCCTGATCGCGTCTGAGGCCGGTTGGGTGCAACTCGAAATTCACCAATGCTGGGATCAAGTGTGCGGCTGGATGCAATAGTACCCGGGTTGCCGAGCACTCTCCCGATAGCGTTCTCCGCTGGCATGATTGCAGACCCAGCGCTCGTGTATTCAACCGCATTGTCGCGTGAAAGGAGGTCGTCGTCCGCGAAGACGATCAAGCTTGTTCACAAGAATGTCTTTTCGGTACGCATGTTCCTGCTCATGGTGTATTGTATCCGACAGTTGCCCTTAATCTGGGACGTGCTGACGTTTCCAGCTGACTGATTGGGCAACTTTGATGCCATCAGCAGGCATAGCAGCCTCGTAACCCGACATTCCTTTCTGCCGGCGATCAACATTCGCATTGGAACGCGGAAGGGGCATAATGGCGAAGATCGATCCATCAACCCTGGCGGAACCTCACGCCTTAGTGAGGCGAGCTGTCTATCTGCAGCGCCACACCGCGCTCGCGTTGCCGTATCTCACCCCGCACAAGGTCGCGAATCTTATTCTCAATGAGATCGAGCTGCGGCTGGCTCGAACGCGTCCGCACAGCGTCCCTCCCTACATCAAAGTCGAGGCGACCCCACTCTGTCATCTGAGTTGTGGCGCCTGCTGGCACCACAGCAAGGCCTATAAGAAGACGCTCAACAACAAAATGCATCTCACAGTCGAGCGCATCGCGCGCATAGTTGATCCGATTGTGCGTGAACTCGTGGGGGTGAGCCTCAGCTATTCAGGCGAGCCGCTCTTAAATCGCGAGTTGTCCCAGATCGTTCGCTATTTACATGAGCGTCGCATCTGCACCGGCTTCCCCACGAACCTGTCCGTGCCAATGACACCGTCGCAAGCCGAAGCGTTTGTAACTGCCGGCCTCGATCAGATGCTGATTTCACTCGATGGTGCCTGCGAGGAGACCTATCTGAAGTACCGGATCGGCGGTAGTTTCGAACTCGTCCTCCAAAACGTCAGCAAGATGGCCGAAGCCAAGCGGCGTCTGGGCGCGAAGCGCCCAATCCTGGTTTGGAAGATGGTGGTATTTCCTCATAACTCTCAGGAGATCCCAATTGTCAGGCGGACGTGGCGCTCACTGGGCTTCGATGCAGTCGAATTCGTACTCGACCACCAAAGTGCAGAAAGCAATGCGATCAAGGCACAGGCGAACAGCGAGATGGTTGCCGGCCGCAAACCATGCTTCTGGGCTTGGAACACCACCGTCATCGGTTGGGACGGCGGAGTGCAGCCGTGCTGCCAGCAGGTCAACGAGATCCAGCTAGGGAACGCGGCCGACCAGGACATACGAACGATTTGGCGGGCAGAACCTTATGCCCGCCTCCGGGCTGGGTTCGCTCGCGACCGCTACGGCGAAGACATGCACCCGGTGTGCCGGCGATGCGTCGGTTTACCTGCGAAAGCTCAGCAGAGTAACGTTGGCGGCGACGTTGACTATGCCGTGCTGGTCCACGAGCCTGAAAGTGAAAAGCGACCGCAGAGTGCATAGGACTGGGAAGCTAGAAAACTGAGGCGCCGCTTCTAGCGGCCGAGGTGAGAAATCCGGCGAGCAGCAAATGCCCTGGGACGCAGTTCCTGCATTCTCCAGAAGGACGCACAGAGAAACCGCTGAGGCCAGCGCGTCGCCTCGCTCCAGCAATGCGTAGTCGGGATCAGCCAACAAAGCGAACATCTTGGCCAGCGGCCCAATGTCTGGATCTGGCCCTTCGCGTCATTTCGTTGCCACGCAATAAGCTGGTCGGTTTCGGGGAAGAGCAGACATCGAACACAAGCCGAACCCGCAGAGTCGGTCGAGAATGCCCCGAAGCGGACATTCGGTAGCAGCATCTCGCGCATGGGCCGATCAAGGGCACATAGCTCGGCCGCGATCCCTGCCGATGTAGCGAACCCCACGCGGCGAATCGCCGAAGCGAGCTCGGAACAGGCGATTGAAATGCGAAACGTCCGAGAAGCCCACCTCGAGGGCGATATCGGAAATCAGTTGCGCGCCGGCGCGCGCCTCGGTCAGCAATTTGAGCGCAAGTTGCAGACGTAGCTCATTCACGTGCCCGGTGAACGATGATCCTGACAGCGCCATCAGGCGCTGCAGATAGCGAGGTGATATGCCCTGGCAACGAGCGACCGTCTCGACGCTGAGCCCTGGCTCCTGAAAGTGTGTCGCGATGTAGTCGAGGACGGCACTGTGGCGCGCGGCCACGACCGCACTCGCATCGCTCTCGCCCAAGGGAGCGCACTCGCCGACTGCGAGCGCTACGAGATCACAGGTGTGAGCCATGACGACTTCACGCAGCTTGGGAGTGGCCAGAGCCCCCTCCTTGAATGCCGACTTCAGATAGGCCATGAGGAGACGAAGCGGTTCATTTCGCTGAGGGATCGGTCGCATAGCGAGGCTCTCGATGTCCGTCACGCGCTGCGCAAGCGCCTCGCGGGGCACGGCCAGACCGAATAGTATTCCGTCGACATAGGTGACGGTGGCGGGCTCCGAATGCAGAATCGAGACTGCGCCGCCGGCGCAAAGCTCGATGTCGCGGCCCCGCTGCGTCAGCCGACTTTTGCCGGGCGAGGAGACGATCAGGCCGATCGAGTCGTCACCGTCGGCAATGCTCGTCCGCAAGCGCTGGAAGCGCATTGGCGAGCCTTTCAGTGCGAGCGTGCGCAAACTGCGGATCGCTTGCAGCGTTGCGTCGACTTGAAACGGAATGTTCGCAAGAGGCTCGACATCGACGTGGACTATCCCCCGCACAAAGCTCTCGCGCCATAGTGGAAGTCGCATCGGCTCCGGATGTTCGCGCGTCGAAAATCGATGCGATACGAAATCGGCTGCGTCCGTAGACATGGGGACCTCCAGCCTTGATAAGACATTGAGTTCAGATGCAGCGACAGGCCAGCTGTAGGTATTCGTACTTTGCAATTTGCGCACCGACCGTCCCTTGAGGTACGCAGAACTCCAAGAAGCTACATCACTTGTCTGCTAGTCTCGTTCACCTGTGATTGATGTTGATGTGAACTGGCTCACGTGGCGACCAGAAAATTGCGACAATCTTTGATTGCGAATATCGCGTGCAAATACCTCCTTGATGATTGTGATGGCTCTATTTCAAATTGCTGCCATCGGATCAAATTTGGAAATCCCTGGCAGGGTGCAAGACCAAGTCCAACTTTACAACGCTGTTCGCGACTGCTCGGGCTCATCGATCCGCGAGCAGAAGTTCTGCAGCACGAGATATCCTCTACCGATTTCCTGTCGTGCCTTGATCGTCGCATCACCATTAAGGTCCGTCGGACACAAATTACGTCCCGGCACTGCTCCTTTTCAGCCGCCGGGTGAAATGTTCGAAATCTTTCACATGGGACGTCAACCGTGGTGATCAGGAAGGGATTCGATCATGTCCGCCATAGTCGACATGCTTTATCGCGAATACTGCCGTGCCCGTCTCACCGAAATGCGAAAGCAACTTTTGATACGGGGCGTCGGCGACAAAACCTTGCAAGTGCCCTGGGAGAACGATGATCCCGCCGACCGTGGCGCTCAGAGGAGCTGCTGGGTGACCAAGGAGTCCCCATCATCCATCGGGTAGCTGGCGCGCGTTATCGACCCCATGAGCGCGAGCGCACGCAGACAGGCCGGCAGATGGATGATCGAACTCACACCTCGACGCGGTTGTTCGGCGAAACTCCGCCGGAGTTCAAAGCGGCTGGCCGCGATCTGCGTATCGACATCTGTCGCGGGATCGCGTTATGGTGGATCTTTCTCGATCACGTTCCCAATAACATCGGGAGCTGGCTGACACCGCGCAACTACGGCTTCTGCGATGCCGCCGAGATCTTCATGTTCCTCTCGGGCGTGACCTGCGCACTCGCGTACGGCAGGGCACGGGAGCGCGAGGGCTGGAGCAGCATGATCGGCCGTTCGCTGCGGCGAGGATGGGACATCTATGCGGCGTTTCTGCTGCTCACGCTCGCTTGCGTCGTCCTCGTCTACCTTGCGGGCAGCGATGATCTCGCCGACTTGAGCAATACGCGAATTCTGCTCCAGCATCCGGGCGCCACGCTTGCGCACGCCGTAATCCTGCAATACCGGCCCGTCAATACCGACGTCTTGCCGGTTTTTGTGATTTTTCACGTGCTGTTCGCGCCGCTGCTGTGGCTGCTGCTGCGAGCACCTAACGTGACGCTGGGAGCGTCCCTGTTGCTGTACGCGCTCGTGCACGTCTTCGGTTGGAGTGTGCCAGCCTGGCCCAATGGCGTCTGGTTCTTTAATCCGCTGGCTTGGCAGCTTCTGATCGTGCTGGGCGCATGGTGCGTCATTGAGGGAGGGAAATTCCGGCCATGGATGATGTCGCGCCCGGCGCTTGTTCTTGCTGTTCTCTATCTGGTTTTCGGCCTGGTCCTTGCACAGAGTTGGAGCATCAAGCCGCTGGTCCCGCAAACTTTGAAGGATCTGGTGTTTCCATTGGATAAATCGAATCTCAGTCCGATACGGCTGCTGCATTTTGTGGCTCTCGCAATTGTGGTGCTGCGATTCATTCCCCAGAATTGGGGAGCGCTATCAACGCCGACGCTGAGCTGCGCAAGGTGGTGTGGCGAGAATTCGCTGTCGATCTATTGTCTCGGCGTCCTTCTGGCGCTCGCTAGCCACCTTACGCTGCTCGACCTCTCCGAGGGGCTTGCGATGCAGATCGTGGTCAGTTTTGCTGGAGTCCTGATGATGATCGTCGGCGCGCGGCTACTGAACGCGATCAGCCTCAAGCGCGAGCGGAAGTCAGGGTGGACGCAGTCGATCGAGAAAGTTCCGCCGGTTCGCTAAACTGTAGGCTAAACTGATAGATTGCGTGGAGCACGGCGAGCGGCTCTTGGCCCTGAGCCGACGTGCAGCCAAAGCCCTTGGCATGTCCGCTATCGAAGAAGACAGAGCGGACCAAGCATCTGGCAGCCTCAGACTTCCGCTTTTGACCCAAATGTATGGTCCGGCCGTGCGGTGCAAGAAGATTTCGACGATCCGATAGATGCGGTCTTGCATCAATGTATCCGGCCTCTGCTTGGAGCGCAGTGCTCCGGGCCATCATGGATATCAGCGCGCAATGCGATCTGTTTAGCGGACAGGCCTCGACCGGGCCATTTGGGTCACCAGTGTTCGCATGTGCCGGGAAGACCGATTCTCCATCGTCGTCTCATCCTCTCGCAGACCTCGGCGGGTAAGGGTTTGTTACGTCATCGATAGCTCCTCACGTCGCGCTGTTGCTTTGTTCGTGCCCAGCGGTCGTTCCTTCGTCCCGGCCTGCGCGCGCAGACGCGCCGCGCGCAAGGGGCCGTCAAGGCCGGCCGTCGTGCTGTCCTGACGTCTTGCTCTCCTGCTGCCAGGCTGGATGGTTCAGCCATTCCGTTTCATCACCGGGATCCTTGCTCAATCCACGGCAAGAACGGCGTCCATGATCGGGGTGGCGGTGGTTCGTCCCCCCTAAACTCAGCATTTTGACGTTTTACCCTTAGCCATTGCGGCCAGATTTCTGGTGGCGGCGTTACGGGATCGTCGGTCAGTTGCAGAATGACGCGCTTGAGCTGGAAGCCCGGTCCAAAACTTGCGGCAAGATCGTCAGGCGAGACCGACACCCGCGTATTTGGATCATTGATATCCAGAAATCGATCAAGCTGGGGCAACGCCGCGAGGGGAACCTCGCGCGGTCCGCTTTGCCGAAGCAACTCGGCGAGCGCAGCCTTCCTCTCGCCGTGGAAGCTGCTGCTGCTGCTAACGATTAGCTTGGTTAGTTTGTAAGCTACGAACGGCATGCATCCGATATCTCTATAGAAACACCGCATCATGTTACTTTCTTTCCGCTGCGCCGGTGTACGGATCGGATCTATAAATGACAGAAACAACAACCCCTTTTCACCGAGATCGACGGTTGGGGCATAGCCAGAAATGCTCACATCGGGGAGGGCGTCCGTGAAAATATCTGCCATAGGGTAAGCGACATCGATGACGCTCGATCCGGCCTTAATCTGATCGCCATCTTGCACCTCAACGGTCAGCCGGTAGCGAACATCGATGGAATGAAATCTGATCCAGATTAAAGCGATCAAAGCGATCGCTGCCCCTGCGAAAATTCCGAGCACGATGAGGTAGACTTTTTTCATTCGATTTCATCGCAACGAGGAGGGCAGCACCGAAGAGCGCAACGCCTAGGCAAACACGCGTTGGGATTGAATACGCATTGAAATGAGGGTGATCGATCACGGCACACTCCCTCTCGTCTCATGCGGGAGCGCGATTGCTCTCTCAAAGGGTCCTTTCGGCCCCTAACCGCAAATCGAAATCATTGTCCCCCGCGCTTAATCGCAGTCCTACGACTCGCCATGTTGCAGGGAGCCGCATACGCGGAGCCGGCGCTGAAGGCTAGCACCGCACCGAAGATCATAAGCCTGTTAGCAATCATCGTGTTCTCCTTTAGGTTGACGCTAAACTAATGAACAGAAAGTCCGTTCCGGCGTTTCGGCGCTGCATGATCTGCACGATGAAGGTTCAGATCATGGCTGCAGCGCACCAGAGCGTGTTGATCTGCTCTGCAAGGATGGACAGGACGCCGAACGAGGCGCCCGTTCTCTTGCCAGCGACCAGAGGCCGCCAACCGAGTCCGAACAGAGCGTCGGGCACTAAAATGAGGACACTGGGGCTTACCCGTCCGCACGTCAGCGGCAACGGCCTTGCTGATCGGAAGACATGCGCTCGAGCGCCGAAGGCTGACGTTGGCTGCTTTCGAAGTACGTTGCTAAAGCTCCCGCGTCATCGCCGGGTGCGTCCGGTTCTTCACCTTGATCCAGTCCTTTGACCGGCCGGCGCCGTAGCGCCGGTCGCGTCGTTTCGAGACCAGGCCCTCGAGCCCCATGCTGCAGGCCGCGCGAAACAGCTCCGGCCGGATCTCGCCGCTCTCGAACGGCGCGATGAAGATGCCGTCGGGACGGCCACGCAGCAGCCGCGCAAGCTTGGTCTTGCGCGTGGTCAGCGGAAGCGGCCGCAAATCCTCTCCGCCGAGGGCGAGGATATCGAACGCGTAGAGCTGCACCTCGGCATCGTTCTTGCGTGAGTGCAGGGCGTTGAAGTCGGAGATACCGTCGACGCCGAGCACCACGGCCTCGCCATCAATGACGAAGTGCTCCTCGCGGTTCTTCAGCGCAGCTTCGACGATCCAAGGATAGCGTTTGGTCCAGTCGTGGCCGTTGCGGGTGAAGAGGCGCACGGTGTCACCCTTGCGCTCGACGCGCAGCCGGTAGCCGTCATATTTGATTTCATGCAGCCAGCCGGCGCCATCGGGCACGATTTTGGCGGCCGTCGGCAGGCAAAATTCGAACGCGGTGGGCATGACGATCAGATAGGGATGGCCACAGAAAAAGCGAATCCGCAATACGAGAGGGCCGCCTTGCGGGCGGCCCTGTCCGAAGTCTCTTCAACGCCAGTCAAAAAAATTGGTGCCAGCAAACCCAGCCCCGGGGAGTAAATCACTAAGGATGAAACGCGCTGCCCGGTCGACGCAGTAAAGCAGCAGCGCATTTTCGCCGCAATAGAAATCGTCGTTCCGCTCCTTGGAACCGCGTCACGCTGCGCCGCGCAAGGGAAGCGAGAGCTGGATGTCGAACGTGTTCGAAGTGTTGGTGGCGATGAACGCTTGCAGAGCTGGCGAAACCTCTGCGTCGGTGTCAACGGCCCGCTGCGCCACGGCGTCGGCGACATCTGTGGTGGCGTCGCGGCTCCATCCCTCGCTCGGGTTAAAGGCGACGATCCGAACGGGATAGGTGTATTCGCTGGACAGGATGTGCCGGATCACGGTCTCAAGGTCGGTGTCGGCCTCGTCGGTCTCCCGCCAGGCGCAGCCGGCGCGCGCGCCGAAATCTTCGAGCACAAGGTAGATGTCGCGGTCGAGCCGATCGAGCGGGACGATCGAGGGTGAGGTACGCATTACGCTTGCTCCGACTGCAGCAATAAGGCCGGAGTGTAGTGCAACGTTCCGTCAGTGTCGCCAGCCGTCCTTGCCGACCTCGACCCGAAAACCTTGAGGCATGCCCGGCACCTTGCCCTTGGCGGGGACTCTGTTCACAAGTGAACAGAGCTTTACCCGTCGACTTGGCATTATGACTCATCACCGCCCGGCCCTAGGTATCTATCGGTGATGAGAACGTCGGTTGCGCTCCCGCCCCACTCGAACAGGGAGCTGCGCCATGACAGAGCGGCGTCGTATCCAGCAAGCTAAATCCCTAGAAGAGCGCCTTGCAACCGAGGCTGTCCGCCTGCGCGCGGAGGCCAAGGGCACTCCCCCTGGTGTCGAACGAGAGCGCTTGCTGCGGAGAGCCCGCCAAGCCGAGACCGGATCTCACATAAGCGAGTGGCTACGCTCGCCTGGCTTGCTGCCGCCAGAGTAAGGCCGTCTCAGTTGGCTGCGCCCTAACGGGAATGAGATTTCTTGTCGGACGTTTGCAATATCGGTCTGTGGCGCGATAGCCAGATCCCTCTTGCTCCGCGCCATCCACCCGGAACGGTCCATCGTCCAACGCGCGTGAGGCGGTGGGCCGGTTCTCGCTAGGCCGCGTAAATTGGCGGCCTCGGCGCCGAGTAAACTTAAGCGGCTGGGTTCGAGGGGGCGATGACGCAGCACCGACGCCGCATCAAGCAGACAGCATACTTGGAAACGCGCCTAGCCGCGGAAGCCGATCGGCTTCGCGAGGAGGCCGAACAACTCGCGCCCGGTGCGGCGCGTGACGAAGCTCTGAGAAAAGCCCGCCAATGCGAGAAGTGGCTGCGCTCACCGGGCTCGTAGTCACCCGACTGAGGGAGCGTTATCCGCTGCCGAGGCGCGGCGGCCGATCATCGCGCCGCTGGCCGACATGCCGGCCTACCGCATTGCCGAGATTTTGAATGAGCGTGACGTCCCCACCGTGCGCGGCGGCAAGTGGCAAGCCAACACAGTGGCGCGCAAGTGGCCCGCCTCCGGCTCGCGCGATAAGCCCCCGGGGGGGATTGTTTTGGACGTGAACACGCGTCCGACAGAGCGCGGGCCGGGGGGGCGGCTCAGCAGTGCGGCCATCGTTAAGCGCAAGAGCCTCGGTATCGCCGCATGCAGTGTTAAGTTGATGCTTCAGCGGTAATTCGATCGAGACGTAATCGATGCCGATGATCGGTGAGCAGACGTGCGCCTCCCATTACCGCAGCGAGAGTTCCCAATCCCGTCCCACCGGCGATTAAGAACATGATCAAGAGCTGATATTTAACAGCGTCGATTGGTTCGACGCCCGCGAGAATCTGGCCAGTCATCATCCCCGGTAAGGAAACAAGGCCGATCGCCGCCATGCTGTTCATGATCGGCATGAAGCCGCTTCTCAAGGCGTCGCGTATGACTGGCAGCAGGGCTTGGTGTCGGGTGCCGCCGAGCGCAAGACAAGCTTCCACGGCTGCTCGCTCGCGCACCAGGCTGTTTGTCAGCACGTCCAGGCCCAGGCTTATTCCGGTCATGGTGTTGCCCAGGATCATACCCAGCAACGGCAGCGAATAGCGCGGGTGAAACCACGGGTCTGGACGCAGCGCTGTCAAAAGTGCAAACATCGTGACGGTACCGGCGGCGAGCAGCATGCATCCTGCGCCCAAGCCGTAGCTCCAAATGCCAGGCAGGCGCCGCTTCTGCCGCGCGACGATCTCTCGCGAGGCGAAGAGAACCATGATGAAAGCGGCGAGTGCGGTCCAGAGGGGCGATACCGCGGCAAACAGGAACGTCAATACATATCCAACGAGGACGAGCTGAACCACCATGCGCACGGTCGCGATGGCCAGTTGTTTTTCAAGCTTGAGGCGGAGAACAAGCGAAAGAACGCCGTCCATGACGACAAGGAGGGCGGGTAGGGCCAGATCACCGTACGAAAGCTGGATGTAGGTCACGTCCGGCTCTCCTCGATGCCGCCGTCGGGGCCCATCGCGAATATCCTTGATCCGACCCGGCGCGCTTGAGCGTTGTCGTGGGTGCTCCAGATGACGCTCGTTCCATTCGAAATGCGTTCGGCGATTAGGGATTCCACCGCCGCGGCGGAAGCCGGGTCGAGCGCCGAGGTTGGCTCGTCCAGCAGCAGCACGCGCGATCGCAGCATGAGCGCCCGCACAAGCCCCAATCGTTGTCTCTCGCCGGTCGAAAGCCTCTGGATCGGCCACGGCCCGCAGTCGTCCGGAAGCCCCAGGCGCGTGGCCAGCGGTAGGGCATCACCCCAGCCCGTGAAGTGTTCCTGCACGGTGTCGGACCACCAGCCGGGCTCGGCGGCGAGGTAGGTCACTCGCTTTCGCCAGGCGGGGGCGGGCATCGTCTCTCTCAGCGTTCCGTCAAGCTTGACCGTTCCATCGTTGGGATCGAGGTCCGCGATGGAGCGAAGCAGCAAAGTCTTCCCGACCCCGGACGGCCCCTGCAGGGCGACGCATTCGCCGTCCCGCAGCTCGAATGACACGGAGATGTGCAAGCGCCTGAGCCCGTTGACCGTCAGCATGCGTCACAGCTTGAGCTGCAGCCGATCGGCAACGCGCCTGGCGATCTCCGCCGGCGCCTCGTCGGGGTAGGGATGCACCGAGCTGACGTTGATCTCGCCGAGCACGTAGCTGTCGCTCCCGTCGGCCTGGGCGGAACCGAGCATGAAGTCGGCGTCCCAGATCGCGGGCAGGTCACCTCGCGCGACATCCAGCAATGAGGTTAGCTGCGGCGTCCACTCGTCTTCCATCAACCGCCGCAGCCGCTAGAAGCGCGGTTCGGCGTTGGACGTGTAGAGCCGTGGCCCGGCTCCGGCGCGTGCGGCCGGCGATTCGACCAGGGCCTTGACCCTGTGATGGCCGAAATCCGCGCAGCGATCGCCAGCCATGTAGCAGCGCATGACGCCCTCGCTCAGGCGAGGCTGGAACGCTTGGTCGATCACGCTGTCGTTCTCGAAATACTCCGAGCAGCGACTGAGAAAATCATCAAGCGTCAGTTCCTCGGGCGCGTCCTTGGTCGCGTCCAGCACCCTGATCATGGGTGAAGTCGGCAGCTTCTCGACCTTCCAGACGCCCTGGCCGCCGTTGCCCCGGTTGCGTTTGATCACGCGCGGACCGCCGGCCAGCCGCGTCGGCAACTCGGCGCGCATCGCTTCGGCGGTTCGATATAGGGCCGTATCGCTTCCCCATCCCATCGACTGGGTCCGATAGAGGACTTCCTTGGTCCCCATCTTGAGGATGACATCGGGATGCGCGCTCACCCAAACGCCCTGCGCGGCGACGTCGCGCAGCATGGCGTCGAGACCGGCGCGATTGCGGCCGTCTTGAATCGGGTTGACCCAGACCAGCACGCCGTCCGCCGCGAGCAGTTGTTCGCGGGCGGCGTCCGCGAAGCTCTCGTCGTAGATGACGGGGTGCCCTTCCATGCCGGCGGCGGCAAGCGCTTCGAAGACGTCGACGAAGCGTCCGTTTTTTGAGGTGGCATCTCGACGCGCAGCGGCGTCTCCTCGCGAGAGGACAACGACGGTATTTCGGGGAGAGGGGTGTTTTTCGGTGTCCATGCGCAAGCTCCACGTGTTGCGTGCTGCGCAGAGCTTGGACCGAAGTCTCGCCGGGAGTCTGCTTGATCCCGCTCAGGCAGTCTACGTGAGGTCGCGTGGATCCTTCAAGCCGGTGTTTTCGGGCTCCCAGGTCGCTTCAGTGGTGAAACCGATTCCGTTCCAATCGGACGGTGAAATCTTCGTGACGTCCCGGCGATGGATTTGGCGGTGCCCGAGCAAACGCGGGTTGACAGCCCCGCGATCCGGGCTTTTATTCGCGGCACGGGGATGTGCGATCTCCCCGCGAGGCGTCATGCCCAAGAATCGCGTCCTGATCACCAAGGGCGCAGCATGTCAGCATCGTACACCTCCATTTCCCCCGACAAACTGTCTCGATTGATAGGCACGGCGGCCGCGCCGGCGCTCATCGATGTACGCATCGACGAGGACTTTTCGGCGGATCCGCACCTGATTCCTGGCGCGGTGCGGCGCTCGCACCTCGACGTCCAGGATTGGGCGTCTCGCCTGACGCGCCAGTCCGTGGTCGTGGTCTGTCACACGGGCAAGAAGCTCAGCGAAGGCACCGCGGCCTGGCTGCGGTGCGGTAAGGTCGCCGCCGAGGTCCTCGAAGGCGGCCACGTCGGCTGGAAGGAAGCGAACCATCCGACTGTGCCGGCCAACAAGATCCCCAAGCGCGACGGCCGTCGTCGCACGGTGTGGGTCACGCGATCACGTCCCAAGATCGATCGCATCGCCTGCCCATGGCTGATCCGCCGTTTCGTCGACCCCGCGGCTGTCTTCCTGTTCGTGACGCCGGCCGAGGTCGAAGCCGTGGCCGAGCGCCTCGGAGCCACGCCGTTCGACGTCGAGAATGTGTTCTGGAGCCATCGGGGCGAACTCTGCACCTTCGACGTGATGGTCAAGGAGTTTGGTCTGTCGTCGCCTGCCCTGGAGCGGCTGGCGACGATGGTCCGCGCCGCCGACACGGGGCGGCTCGATTTGTCTCCGGAGGCGCCGGGCCTGCTCGCAGCCTCGCTTGGCCTATCGCGGATGTTCGACGACGACCTAGAGCAGTTGAACGCGGGTTTCCCATCGCCACGAACTCCGTGCGCCATCGTTCGAGGCTCCCGAAGTCGCGTACGATCGCTTCGGCGAGCGCGCCACCGGGCTTGCTCGCGCCGCCGAGGCCATCGAAGTAGACCTCATGCAGGATCATCGAGTTCGCCGCGATCAGCTCTTCACGCTTCAGGCCGTTGATGACGAAGTTCGGCGCCTTGGCGAAGTCCAGCTCGGCGAGTTGCGCGCTGATCGCGTTGAGCCGTTTCACCGCGCCGCCGTAGTTGTTCTCATAGTGACTGACGAGAACCTTTTCAGAGATGCCGTTGATCGACTTCGGATCGAACGGCATCGGCTTGGTTTCGTAAGGCATCAGGCGACTCCTTGAATCTTTGGCTCAGCTCTTCGTACTGGCAGTCTTGTCGAGGGCCGCGCGCAGGCCTTCGGCGAGCTTCACGGCGTCGTCGTTCGCCCAAAAGTGCATGAAGAACAGCCTCGGCGTGCGTCGCGCACCGGGTCGTTAGCCAGTCGTCGCCGTGAAGGCGGCCAGGATCACCGCGCACCTCGCAGCAGGTGGCGCTGCGGGCTTCCGCCAGCGCGATGGCCTCTTCGACCTGGATGGTTTTTTCCGCTGAAAGCCTGCCCTCCCAATAGACGCGCAGGGTGCCGTACTTCTCCTTGATCTGGCTGAACTTGAAGGTGCCGCCGGCCCTGATCGCGGTCCGGATCCGGACGCACATCCGGTCGAGGAGGTCATGCCAACCGGAGCCGCACTCGGGGGCGCCCTGGGCCGCCAGCGCGGTGTCGCACGGCGGGGAGAAGAGGTCGCGGTGAGCTTCGATGAGCTCCACCCTCCAGTTTCCCACGCTACACGGAGCGTCGGTCCCGGGCGAATGCCTTCGACCTCCGCTACGCTGGCGACGTGACTCCGAAAGGCGACCGTTGGGAGCTCTGCGAGAAGGTTCTCGCCCGGCACGATGTGAAGCAAAGGCTTTCGCGCGGTTGGGGTGAGCGGGAGCGTTCGGAGCAATCAGTGGTGGCATAGCAATTGGGGGAAATTCGTGAGCAGGAAGGGGCATTACAACGGGGGCGGCACGATCATCCGCTCTTGGGATTCATCGTGGTTCGGCAAGAAAGTACCCAAGTGGGCCAAACGAAAACAAACCGATAGCGCACCCAAGCTCCCACTATCGCTGGCGGAGAAAGCTGCCCTTGAGGCTTTCAAACAGGAACGCGAGTCGGGCAGCAAGTTGATCCGGAAGGGCGAGAACCGACCGAACAAGAAGCGATCCGGCAAGCCCAACTCCGCCAAACTCAAATCCGCAAAACCCAGTCCGTCGGTCATCAAGCCCAGCCAATCACGACCCACCCCAGGGTTGACAGAGATCCATCAGTCACAGCGCTTCGGTCGATCAAGAAAGGTCACCGTCGAGTTTGCTTCAAAGGGGAAGCGCGAACCTGGATGAGCCCTGCCACCATCGGTCAGCTGGCAGCGATCTCCACGCATCTCTGGCGAGCGTAGTCCCATGCCGAGAATTTGACGGGCGCGGCCCCTGGGCTGTCGGGAACAACGAAGGGGTCCTCGCCGAACATCGTATAGCTCTCGAAGAGGGCGTCGGCCGTCATGCCTGGCTTGAAGGCGCCGGATAGGTACTCGTCCACGATCGACCGGCAGGCGGCAACCGCCTCCTCGGGGGTCGCGAAGACGCCGTGCTTCACGCGCTCAGATTCGTCCTGGTAGTGGAAGTTGTCGTCGATCAGGACCTGGTAGCCCATCCCTTATTCGCCTCCTCGGAAAGACTATCGTATTTCGCGTGAGCGCGCCGTCGCCGACGGGGTTCAGGCAGGGCGGGTCATCTCGAAATACTCGTAGTCCTGCTCCTTCTCCGCGAGCATCTTTCGGGCGACTTCCAGCCACACGGGCTGGTATTTCGAGGTGTTGTCTCGAAGTGGGACTGTGCGCTCGATCCTACGGTGGAGGTTGACGGCTCTTTCCAGCCGTGCGGCCGCCATCTCCATCGCGCCCTTCGCCGTCGTCGCCGACGCGATATCGCTCACATTATTGGCGACGGAAAGCAGCAGGTGTCGGTACGACTCCCACTTGTCCCAAGGGAGATCGCGCTCGGTCGGGGCGGAATAGGAGGTGGACAGCATGATCTCCCGCCTGAGCTCCCTGTCGATCTGCAGGGCTTCGTCGGGATAGACGATGGTGCCCCAAAGCGGAGCGGAGAAGAACCGCGGTGGAGCATTGCCGCCGCCTCCCTGCTGATCGGCGCTCTCTTTCCAGCGCTCCCTGTTGAAGCCCCACAGATTTTGCCAGAAGGACACCGCCGTGCCCGTTGCGCCGGATCCGAACGACAGAATCGAAATCGGGCCGGCGAAGGCGTGCAGAACGGGCGCACCGGTGCAGGCCAAGGTAAGCGAGGCATTCGCGAATCGGAATACGTCGTCGACGTCCGTCGGCAACCGCTCTTCCTTGAATTCGAACGTCGAGTACCACCCGTCGGCCTCTTCGGCGGTCGCGCTGGAAAGCGCTTTCTCCACGAGCTCCATGTTCGAGAGCGTTTGCGAGATCGCCACCGTTCCGTAGGTCGGCACCCCGATGGCCTCGCCGGCCTTCTTCGCCGCGCGAAACAGCTTGGAATTGAGCGCTGCGATGTCCGGACGGGCGGCTTCGTACGGAAGCGCCGGCGCGATGACGGCCGATGTCCCGAACTTGCGGTTCTCGTCTTCGAGCGCACGGGCCAAGCCCTCCAGGTCTCGTTCAGTCACGGCTCCGAGGGTGGTGATGGATTGTCTGAAAGCAGCCGTTGGATAGGTCCCGACTTTTCCGGCCGAGTATTCGGGTACGTAGAACTGCGGATCCAGCAGGACATCCGCTCCGTCGGACCTGTATTGGGACGCGTGCTCGATGGCTTTGTCGTGAGCCAAGTCCTTCGGGCTCACGATCACGCCGACGCCGACGCCGGCCTGCAGGAAGTCCTTGACCACGATCTGGGTGTTGAACCCGAGTTGATACCATACGCCGCGCCGCATCACTTGATGCTCCGGAGGAGTTTAGCGACCAGGTCGGCGCTCACCGGGCGTCGCGACCGTTCCTTCTCCAATAGGCGGGTGATGATCATCTTTAGGCCGTCCGGCAGCGAAGCGAACTCTGCATCATCCGAGATCTTCACCCCTTGGCACACGGCCTGGAAGAGGTCGTCGATCGTCCTAGCGGTGTGGCAAGGGTGTTTGCCGGTGGCGGCTTGGAACATGATGGCGCCCAGCGCGTACAGGTCCGTCCTGTGGTCGATGCTGTGCTTGTCGCCGACGCACTGTTCCGGAGAGAAATACAGGGGCGTCCCGACCTTCATGCCGGTCTGTGTGAGGCTGTCCAGATCCAGCATGCGAGCGAGGCCGAAATCGATGATGACGGGACTGCCGCTCTCGCGGATGCGGATGTTATTGGGCTTGAGGTCGCGGTGAACGATGTTGCGGCGCCTAAGCTCCGATAACCCGTCGCAGAGCTCCCCGAATACCTTCTTGATCTGCTCCAATGGCCAGCAAAGCCCCGGGCGGATGTCCTGGGCCAGGTCGTGTCCCTGGATGAATTCTTCGACCATGTAATGGGTCGTGCGGCCGCCCTTGGAGCTGAAGACGTACTCGATCAGCTTGACGACGTTGGGCTGGTCTATCTCCTGCATGGCAGCGACCTCCCGCTGCGCCCGCTCCAGAGAGTGGTTGGGGGCGATGATCTTCAGGCAGAGATCGTCCGTTCCCCGTCTGACGTGGAAAGCGGCCTTCTGTTCGCTGGGAGTAAGGGCTGAGACGAACTCGAAATCTGGGAAATCGGCTCTGGCTTTATCAATGTCGACTACGAACGGCACCGCGAGCTCCGTTGAAATATTCAGCGGCAAGACTCGCGATCAGGTAGTAGTACAGCCAGATCCTTGGTGTTGCGCGCCTTGCGTGTCTAAGGACGCGAACACTATCACAATTTTCAACCGAGAGAATCCCAATTCCGTATCGCTTGAACGTTTCGTCTTCTTTTGCTCTCAGAGCGACGTTGGAAGGAAGCGCGACGAAGGATCGATGGGCGAAAAGCTGATTCCGCACGGCCTGATTCAGGGCACGACGCCAATCACCGACCTTGGCTTCGATCGTGACGATTTCGGGCAGCACCGATTTCCAGGGATCAGACATCTTGAAGCTGTCGTTCTCGGCGAGGACGATCTTGGCTTCGAGTAGACCCTCGAGCGACTTCTTCACAGAGTTGGCGTCGTACCCGAGTCGAGCAGACATCGTCACAAGCTTCGCCTTGCGCGCCATTCTGAGATAGGCCAGGAGAGCTTTGGCTCGGCCGTCTGTGTGGTCGAGGGCGACAACTTCAGGGGCGCAGCCGGCGAGTATGATGTCGGGCTTGCCGGCGCCTACCGGCGCGGAGCCAGCCCTCCATACCAGGCGATCTTGTTGCGGGAAAAGCTCGAGCAGTCGTCCTTCGACGGCATGCTGCAGGGGCGCTTCCGGTCCCTGCTTCAGACTGCCGTATTGGATCATCTCAGATGCGTACATCGGGCCCTCGATGAAGGAGGGTATAAGGTGATTTGCTGCATGGAAACAGGTCTATCTTAAGTTTCCCTGACACCCGTTCCAGGGCAGCCGGCGACCACAGATACGGCTGTAAACCGGCAGCGCGAGATTCGCGACTACCTAACGGCAAACCCGCATTGCTGCGGGGGCGGGGGAATTGGCGGATACATGTCGATCCCATCTCTTCGGGGCCCCAAGACGGCGGCCTTCAAGGCGCTCGGGATCAACTGAAGCTCTGTCGTCGGAGCAAACGTGCCGAGGCAGCTTAAGTCACAGCCGGCCGGCCGCGGTATGGTCGCTGCGCTAGGGCCGCCGCTTCCGCCGACGGGAGGGACAAAACGGGTCTAATGGTCGTCCTCTTCTAGATTCACGAATTCCTTCACCCATCCGGATTCAACTCGCCGGTAGGTTACCTTGCGGTAGAGTTTCCTGAATTCCTTTTTTACGCGGCCCCGCGCACGGTCAGTAACCTGTTCCATCAGGTCAATAAAGCCTGGAACGTCCGTCTGGTGACTGGCGGAGATGCAATTCTCAGCGAGGTGTTGCAGCGTCAGTTCGTAACGCCATTCCTCCTTGCGTCGATCCAGCAGGTATGTGGCCGCATACTCATCCATCCGACCCAGCACGAACGAGGAGCTGATCGGTCGGTTTGAACGCTGAAACCCGCGATCGGCGAAGACCCCGGCGCAATATTCCGCCGCCTGAAGGCTCGACGTGTTCAACAGGCGTTCTGCAGTTTCCTTGCTTGGCAGTCCCTTGCCGATGCGCCATGAAAGATCAGTTGCAGGAAACGCGATCATGAAGGCAATCAACTCATCGACGTTTAGCCCGCCGTTTGGGTTGGCCCAGTTGCAAAAATGCGCAGCCATTTTAAGCGAGATGTCAGTGGCCATTAGCCGGAAGCGCTGGTCGCGATCTGCTCGAAGCAACACCAGGCATTCGTTTATGTTTTGGGGCCGCTCCCGACGATCGAGAGATAGGCACTTATCGATGAGGCTCAGTAGGCGGTCGCTGTATTTCCCGCCAACAAAGTCTTTAACCGACACAAAGTTCTCATCGGTCAGGCGGCGGCGTGCTGGGCTCGGACGGCGTCCGGTCACCATCTCGAACATCACTGCTCCCAACGAGTAGATGTCAGTCCAGGGACCGAGGTCGCCGGTTGGATCAAACTGCTCGGGAGGCGCGTAGGCCTCCGTGCCAATGAATGGAATTGGTCCTCTAGCGGCGTCTCCAAATTGAACGGCGGCGCCAAAATCTATCAGCGCAGGAGAGCCGTCCGGACGGACCACTACGTTGTCCGGCTTGATGTCACGATGGAGCAACCCCAGACGATGTAACTGGGCCAGTCCGTCGCATAGGGGGAGGATCAGCCCCTCGACTTCCTGATCGGGCATGGCGCCGTCAAGATTCGAGATGATCTCGCGCAGGCTTCCGCCTGCTTCGTAGTCCATCACGAAGTAGCCAGTGCCGTGCGCCTGAAAATACCGATTTACGCGAACGATGTTTGGATGATGGAAGAGGGCAAGCTTCCGTGCCTCTTCCAAGAACTTGCCAAGGCCATCAGCGAAGACGATCGCCTCGCGACTGCCTAAAGCCTCTAGATTGCCAGCGGGGCCTCGCCTCACCAGTCGGTGTGGAGTGTACTCTTTGATAACAACGAGCTTCTGTAGGTGCTCGTCTCGACAAAGGTATGTCGTTCCGAAACCACCCTGTCCGAGCACGTCTTGGACGACGTACTCAAGGAGTGAATGGTCGCGGTTCAGCGGCTTAACTAGCTCAAACAATTGGAGCACCTGCTGGAAATGGAAATGAGCGCTGGAAATAGGCACCGTAGGTCATCTCCGCCACCTGTAGAAATCTCGCAAATCCTAAGCGGAGTCCTGCCGTCGCCAGTGCGATTTGCTGACTAAAAAGGGCGTCGCGACCCCCCAAAGACCCCCCCTTGCTTTTTTCGCCCTCAAGAATCGGCGAAAAAATCGGGGCGAAATTCGTAAGTCGTGTCAGTGGGATCTGAGATCGAGTCGTTTTCAAAACGAAATCGAGTCGTTCTTAAACCGCGAATCGAGTCGTTTTCAAAGTGTCCGCACAGATGCTGCCGACTGGTGGGCCCGGCAGAACTCGAACCTCCAACCAGACTATTATGAGCGGCCGGCTCCAACCATTGTAGCCGCGCGCAGGAGAACGGTATTCGCGGTTCAGTCCAGACTTACCTGGCGGTGAGTCCAGCCTGGATGGCACAAGTCCAAACTTAGGTGGCGTCCAACAGAAATCACTGGTGGGCCCGGCAGGACTCGAACCTGCAACCAGACCGTTATGAGCGGCCGGCTCTAACCATTGAGCTACAGGCCCCGCCGCGAGACGGCCGCCTTGACGTGCGGCCGGCAACGGTGCGCGGTTCGTTTACAGGGCCTGAGGCGGGGGTGCAATGCCGGCCCTGGGCGATCGGGAGCGCTGGCGCCGTGGCGTCAAGCTCTGCTCGCCGGTCGATCGCCGGGATGGGGTGATGATAGGATTGTGCCGGTGTTTTGCCCGACGAGTCAAATACCCCTGCGGAGTTCATTTTTCGCTTCTGTAACTCGCTGTGATCCCCCGCCTTTTCTACTGTGCATGGGGTTGTTTTCGAGTTTTTTGATTCGAGGGGGCCCCTCCGGTCCCCCCGATGTGCCGGCGAGCTACACACCCCTGGCCGGCCGGCCCTAGTCGACCGAGACGCCAGCGAATTCCACTACCTTGCGCCACTTTTCGGTCTCGTCCGCGACCAGTTTGCCGAACTCGGCCGGGGTCATCGGCTTGGGGATGCCGCCGTTCTCGGTCAGCCGCGCCGCCAGCTTCGGGTCCTTCAGCGCCTCGCCGACGGCCTTGTTGAGGATCTCGACCACCTCGGGCGGCGTGCCCTTCGGCGCGGAGATGCCGTAGAAGCCGACCGATTCGAAGCCCGGCACGGTCTCGGCGATCGCGGGCACGTCGGGCACGGCGGGCCAGCGCTGCGGCGAGGTCACGCCGAGCGCGCGGACATTGCCGCCCTTCGCCTGCTCCAGTGCGGAGGGCAGATTGTCGAAGATCAGCTGCACCTTGTTGGAGATGATGTCGGGGAAGGCGATCGCCGAGCCGCGATAGGGCACATGCACCATGTCGCACTTGGTCATCACCTTGAACAGTTCGGCCGACATGTGCACCGAGGTGCCGTTGCCGGAGGAGGCGAAGGAGATCTTGCCGGGATTGGCCTTGCAGTAGTCGATGAACTCCTTGACGGTCTTCACCGGCATCGCATTGGAGACGACCAGCATGTTGGTGAGCTGCATGATGCTCGCGACCGGCACGGTGTCGCGCAGGAAGTCGTAGGGCAGCTTCTTGTAGAGCGAGGTCGAGATCGCGTTGTTGGGCGCGACGAACAGCAGCGTATAGCCGTCGGCCGGCGCGTTGATCGCCGCGGCGGCCGCAATGTTGCCGCCGGAGCCGGCGCGGTTCTCGACGATGAATTGCTGGCCGAGATGGTCCGACAGCCACTGTGCCATGATCCGCGCAACGATGTCGACCGGGCCGCCGGCGGCGAAGCCGATCATCCAGTGCACGGGGCGGTTGGGGTAGTCGGCGGCGGAGGCGGGAGGGGAGGCGCTGAAAAGACCGACAAGAAAAACCAGCCCGAAAACAGCATTACGCAAAATTCGCAACATGTCGCCTCCCATTGTTTTATTGTCGTTGGGCAGCATGCTTTCACAAAATCGGGCCGTTGCCTACATCGCCGCAAGTCGGTGTTGACGCAGGTCCGCCGGGAACGACCATGAGATTCGCTTTCCTTTTCCTTCTCAGTGCGGCGCTGCTCTTAAGCCCCGCCGCTGCTCAAACCGGAGGCAAGGCCATTCCGACCACGACGATTAGCCTTACGATCAGCCTCGGCACCGCGACGCCCGGCGGCGGCTTTCCGCTCTATGGCAACGCCTTTGCGGAGGTGATGAACGCGGCCGATCCGCAAGCCACCATCGCCCCGCGCAACACCAAGGGCAGCAACGAGAACATTCCGCTCCTGGAGAAGGGTGAGCTCGATCTCGCGCTGGTCGCGGGCGAGCCGGCCTATGAAGCCTTTGCCGGCATCGGCCGCGCGCCGGTGCGGCTGAAGATCCTCACCGCGATCTATTCCAATCCCGGCATGTTCGTGGTGCGGGCGGACAGTCCCTACAAGACGATCCGCGATCTGGTCGGCCAGCCCGTCGCGTTCGGCGCCAAGGGCTCGGGCCTGCCGATCCTGGCGCGCTACGTGCTGGATGGCCTTGGCTTGAAACAGGACGAGGACTTCAAGGCTGTTTATCTCGACCGCGCCGGCGATGGCCCCGCGATGGTCGAGGATGGCCGCGTCGCGGCGCTGTGGGGCGCCGGCATCGGCTGGCCCGGCTTCGCGGCGGTGGCATCGAGTGCATCAGGCGCGCGCTTCATCGCGCCCAATGCCGAAGAGATCGCGCGCATCCGCGCCAAGCATTCGTTCCTCAAGCCGCTGACCGTGCCGGCCGGCTCCTACCCGAAGCAGTCCGAGCCGATCGCCTCGCTCGGCTCCTGGAGCTTTGTCCTGACGCGCGAAGATCTGCCTGATGATGTCGCCTACCGGCTGGCGAAGACGCTGCACGGTGTCGAGGCGACGTTCTGCAAGAAGCTCGCGCAAGCCTGCGAGACCACGGCGGCGAACACAGTCGCGGCGGCGCCGAGGGTAGAGCTGATACATCCGGGCGTGATGAAGTACTTTCGCGAGATGGGCGTGGTGAGATAGGGCACGACTGCACGCACAGTCGTCATGCCCGGGCTTGTCCCGGGCATCCACGACCGATGGCGATCGCGGAAGCGCGTGGATGGCCGAGACAAGGCCCGGCCATGACGACGCGGCTAGATTCGGTTGCTTGTCACTTCTTCACCAGCGGACACGCCGGGTCCGGCGGCCCAAAGGCCTTCTCGCCCGAAATCGTCGTGAGGATCTTGTAATAGTCCCAGGGGTACTTGCTTTCCTCGGGCGTCTTCACCTGCACCAGCCAGAGGTCGTGCACCATCAGATTGTCCTCGCGCAGCTTGCCGTGGCGGGCGAAGAAATCCTCGACCGGCTTTTCCCGCATCTTCGCCGCCACTTTGAGCGGATCGTCGGTGCCGGCTTCCTTGATGGCGTTGAGATAGTGGATCACGCTCGAATAGACGCCGGCCTGCCACATCGACGGCATCTTGTTCATCTTGGCGAAGTAGCGCTTCGACCATTCGCGGGTCTTGTCGTCCATGTCCCAGTAGAACGACGTCGTCAGCAAGAGGCCTTGGGCCGCCTGCAGGCCGAGGCCGTGGATGTCGGTGATCAACGCCAGCAGCGCCGCCATCTGCTGGCCGCCCTTGAACACGCCGAACTCCGAGCCGGTCTTGATCTCGTTCATGTTGTTGGGCGGGCCGGCGGCGATGCCGATGATCTTGGCCTTGGAGGCCTGCGCCTGCAGCACGAAGGAGGAGAGGTCGGGCGTTGCCAGCGGCGGCCGCACCGAGCCCAGCACCTTGCCGCCATTGGCGGTGATGACGCTGGAGGCGTCGCGCTCCAGCGAATGGCCGAAGGCATAGTCGTCGGTGATGAAGAACCAGCTGTCGCCGCCGCGCTTGACGACTGCATCCGCGGTGCCGACCGCGAGCGCGCGGGTGTCGAATACCCACTGCATCGCATAGGGCGAGCAGAACTTGCCGTGGAAGTCCGCGGTGCCGGTGGAGTGGGTGATGAATAGCCGCTTCTTCTCGTTGGCGATGTTCTGTACGGCGAGCCCGACCGCGGAGACCGGCACGTCGACGATCAGGTCGACCTGGTCGACATCGTACCAGCGCCGCGCAATGGCGCCGCCGACGTCGGCCTTGAGCTGGTGGTCGCCGACGACGATGCTGATCGGCTTGCCGAGCACGGTGCCGCCGAAATCGTCGATCGCCATCTGCGCCGCCGTCACCGAGCCCTGGCCGGTCGGCGCGGAGGCGGGACCGTTCATGTCGGTGAGCACGCCGATCTTGACGACGTTGTCGGAAACCTGCGCCGACGCGGCGCCCGGCATCAGCGCCGCCGCCAATGCGGCAACGACCGGCAGTCCAAATCTAATTGGATTCACGCTTGTCCTCCCCTGATCCGGCTCGTTGGCCGGTGTTGCCCGGGTATGGCCCGGTTTAATTGGTTTCTTTTGCAACTATTTGGGGGTGGCCGTCAACGTCAGGCTGCGAAGCGGATCTGTCCCGCGGGCGAGGGATCGTAGCCGGTCAGCTCCTCGGCGCGCTGCCGCAGCCGTCTTTCATTCAGGAACCGGAGCAGGGCCTGCATCGGCGGGCGGAAATAGCTGCGCTGCCGCATCGCCAGATCGAAATTCTCCCAGACCAGCGGCACGAAATCGAGGCCGGCCGAGCGCGCGGCCGCGCGCGTCGCGACGCCGCAATCGGCCTGGCCGGCGCGAACCACTTCGGCGAGATCCGGCCCGGTGAGGGCTGGCGTCTCCACCCGGCGCAGATCGCGCGTCGAGGCTCCGGCGCGCTTCAGCAGCATGTCGAGCAGCATCTGCGCGCCCGTGCCTTGTTGTCGCATCGCCATCCTGCTGCCGAGTGCGAGCACGTCGGACAGGCCGCGCAGCCGCTTGGGATTGCCCGGCGGCAACACGAGACCCTGTTCGCGGCGCGCGAACGCGACCAGCACCGCATCATGCAGGTCCGGAGCGACCCGCAGCGCATCGGCGCTGGCATCGCGGGCGAGATTGTCGGAGGCATCTAAGCCGTGGAAGTGCACGGCGACCGCCATCACCTCGTCGCGCTGCAAGCGTTCGAGCCCGCGTGCGCTGCCTTCGCTCATCGATCCCAGGCCTGAGCCGGATTCGCGCAGGCTCCAATCCAGGAGCTCGTCCTGGCTGCCGCCCACGACCGGCGGCGGCTCCGCGATCAGCATGCCGGCCGGACGCGACATTCCCGACAGCACCCAGCGATCGAGCTCGTGCCGTGGGAAGAGCCACTTCCCGGTCACCTTGGTGCAGGGGATCGCACCGGTGGTGACGAGCTCGTAGAGCTTGCGTTCGCCGAGCCGGAGATAGTCGGCGGCTTCACTGGTCGTCAGGAATTCCATCCTGCATTCCTATGCAAATTCTTGCTTCTGCTAGACGTTTGATGCAGGTGGAATTCTGCAGTTCAATTTCGGTTCACGCGGACCATGCCCGATCATCTCGCTGCTTTGCAACACGTCCTGACTTCCGATTCTGCACCTGTCGTCATTCTTGCACGCTGACTTGGTGCGGGCCTTGCGACGCGCGCTCGCGATTGCAATCGACGTGCCGGTCGATGCATTGCCGATGTTTCCCGGGTGCGCAATCGGCCGCGCGCGGTGAGACCCGCTGCCGGTGGTGGTCAATCACGCGTTCTATCTGGTATTGTCCTGTTTGTGCCGTTCGAAGCGGAATCGCGTCATGAGCGCGGCGCAATCCGCCATCAGGATCATGCCGATTTCGTACCTCACGGGAACCAGCCATGGTCGTTCGCCGCCTGTCCGTTGCATTAGCGCTTCTCTGCGGCCTTGCCGCAGGCGTCGCGGCGTCATCCGCGGAGGACCGCGCGATCGTCCTGGCCACGACGACATCGACGCAGGATTCAGGCCTGCTCGATTATCTGCTGCCGATCTTCCGTGACAAGACCGGCATTGAGGTGACGGTGATTGCGCGTCGCGCCGATGAGGTGCTGGACGGGGCGCGAAGGGGTGAAGCCGATGTCGTGCTGATGCATGCGCGGCCGCAGGAAGAGAAATTCGTCGCCGACGGTTTTGGCGCAAAGCGCTTCGACGTCATGTACAACGACTATGTGCTGATCGGGCCCAAGAGCGATCCCGCCGGCGTAAAGGGCAAGGACATAGCGACCGCGCTGAAGGCGATCGAGGCTAAGGGCGCCCCGTTCGTGACGCGCGGCGACCGCTCCGGCACCCACGCCGCGGAGCTCGCGCTCTGGATCGTCGCCGGCATCGACATCGCCAGCGCCAAGGGAGCCTGGTATCGCGAGGCCGGGCAGGGCATGACCGCAGCGTTCGAGGCCGCCCGGGCCGCCAATGCCTATGTGCTGTCGGACCGCGGCAGCTGGATCGCCTTCAAGGATCGCGGCGATCTCGACATCGTCGTCGAAGGCGACAAGCGGCTACTCAACCAATACGGCGTGATGCTGGTGAACCCGGAGAAGTTTCCAACCGTGATGAAGGAACTGGGGCAGACCTTCATCGACTGGTTGATCTCGCCGGAGGGGCAGGCGGCGATCGCCGGCTACAAGGTCGACGGTCAGCAGCTGTTTTTCCCGAATGCGGGCAAGTCTGGCGGCTGACGCCCGCATCGCCAGCGGTTGCCAAACCGGGCGATGCATGGTCCATCATGGCGCATGACCCAGCGCCTGCCGCCATCGCTGACGCCGCTCGACACTGCGCTCGTCGCGTTGTTGGAAGGGCTCGGGCCGGTTGCACCGGTGGAGCTGCCGCTGACCGAAGCGGCCGGTTGCGTCGCGGCAGGTACCCCGCTGCTGGCGGCCTATCCGCCTCACGACATCGCCGCCGCAGACGGCTGGGCGCTGTGCGCCAATGATCTCGTCGGAGCGTCCGCCTATTCGCCGCTGCCGCTCGCAACGAAGCCGGCCTGGGTCGATGCCGGCGATGCGATGCCGAGGGGATCCGACTGTGTGCTCGATGCTGACGCCGTCGAGATGTCGGGTCCGCTTGCCCAAGTGCTGGCGGAGGCCGTGCCGGGGCAGGGCGTCAGGCGCGCCGGAAGTGATATCGGAGAACGCACGTCTGTCGCGATAGAGGGGCATCCGGTTGGTTCCGCCGCTCTGCTGCTCGCGCGTGTTGCCGGGCTGGACCGGCTGAGCGTACGACGACCGCGGTTGCACATCGTCAATGTATCGGGCGTGGCGGCGACAATGCATATGATTGCGGACGTCGCGCGTACTGCGGGACTGCATGTGCAAACGCGCCAAGCCGGCACGCGCGACGCCGCATCGATCGCAGAGGCGCTCGGCGATCTCGACTGCGATCTTCTTGTGACGATCGGCGGCAGCGGCGTCGGCCGCCGCGATGCTGCTGTGACCTCGCTGGCCCGGCGAGGCGACGTGATCGCCCATGGCCTTGCGCTCCAGCCGGGCCGCACCGCGGCTGTGGCACGGCTCGGAAAAGTTCCCGCTGTCGCCTTGCCCGGCTCACCGGATCATGCGCTCGCGGCCTGGTTCGCGCTCGTGCTTCCGCTCATCGACCGACTGTCGGCGCGCCGGCCGCGCCGACAGTCCACCTTGCCACTCGCGCGCAAGATCGCATCCAGTGTTGGCATCGCCGAGATCGCCCTGCTGGCGGAGGAACATCATGCGTGGATGCCGCTTGCGGTGGGGGAGTGGCCGTTACAGACAATTGCCCGTGCGGATGCCTGGCTGATCATTCTCGGGAGCAGCGAGGGATTTGCAGCGGGCGCGCCGGCCGATGCCTATCTGATGCGGGAATGATATGGGTTCCGGCATGACCTTGATCCCGCAGTCGCAAGATCGTAGCTCGCTCGAACAGGAACAGTTCCTCAAGATCCTGTCGCGCGAGGATGCGCTGGCGCGCTTCGAGGCTGCGCTGTTCCCGCGCGCGGTCCCGGGCGAGCCGCGCAAGCTTGTCGATGCGCTCGGCACCGCGCTCGCCGAAGACATTACCGCGCCGATCGATGTTCCGCCCTTCGACCGCTCCAATGTCGACGGCTTTGCCGTGCGCTCGGCGGATCTCGCCGCAGCCGACGAAGGCGCACCCAGGCGCCTCGCGCTGAACGGCGAAACCATTCACTGCGGCACCGCGCCGATACTGCTAGTCGCTGTGGGAACCGCGACGCCGATCGCCACCGGCGGTCCGCTGCCGCGTGGCGCCGACGCCGTGGTCATGGTCGAGTATACCCAGCCGGCTGGTGCGGATGCGATCGATGTCCGTCGTGCCGCGTCTCCCGGACAATTCGTGTCCTATGCCGGTTCCGACATCGCGCGCGGCGAAGCGCTGCTTCGCACCGGAACGATCATCGGCTCGCGCGAGATCGGCATGCTGGCGGCCTGCGGCATCGCCGAGGTGATTGTCGCGCGCAAGCCGCGCGTCGCCGTGATCTCCACCGGCGACGAGCTGGTGCAGCCCGGCGAAGTGCTCGCGCCGGCGGCGATCTACGACACCAACGGCGCGATCGTCGCAGCCGCAATCGACGAGAATGGCGGCGAGGCGGTTTTCCTCGGCGCCATTCCCGATGATGAAGCCAAGCTCGAAGCCGCCATGCGCCGTGCGCTGGTGGACGCCGACATGCTGGTGCTATCAGGCGGCACGTCGAAGGGCGCGGGTGATCTGTCCCATCGCATCATCGGCCGACTCGGCAAGCCCGGCATCATCGCGCACGGCGTTGCGCTCAAGCCCGGCAAGCCGCTGTGCCTCGCGGTGTGCGATGGCAAGCCGGTGGTGATCCTGCCGGGATTTCCGACCTCGGCGATGTTCACCTTCCACGACATGATCGTGCCGGTGCTGCGCAAGATGGCCGGATTGCCGCCGCGCTCCGATGCCAAGGTGAACGCGACCGTGCCGGTGCGCATCGCCTCCGAACTCGGCCGCACCGAATTCGTCATGGTCTCGCTGGTCGAGGGCAAGGACGGCCTGATCGCCTATCCCTCCGGCAAGGGGTCTGGTGCAATCACCTCGTTCGCGCAGGCTGACGGCTTCCTGCGCATCGACGCGCTTGCCGACCAGATGCCGGCGGGGACCGAGGCCGAGGTGACGCTGTTCACGCCGCATGTGCGGGTCCCCGATCTTGTCATCGTCGGCAGCCACTGCACCGGCCTCGATCTCGTCACCGCACAGCTCGCGCATGCCGGCTTGACCGTGCGCTCGATTGCGGTCGGCAGCCTCGGCGGGCTTGCGGCGGCGAAGCGCGGCGAATGCGATCTTGCGCCGATCCATCTGTTCGACGACAAGAGCGAAACCTACAACACACCTTACCTCGTCGAGGGGCTCGAGCTCGTGCCGGGCTGGCGGCGGATGCAGGGCATTGTCTTCCGCAAAGGCGACAAGCGCTTCGAGGTCTTCAGTCCGAAGGATGCCGTCGCCGCTGCGCTCACTGACCCAGACTGCATCATGGTCAACCGCAATCAGGGCGCCGGCACGCGCATCCTGATCGACCGGCTGCTCGGCGGTGCGCGCCCGGAAGGTTATTGGAACCAGCCGCGTTCTCATAACGCTGTTGCTGCCGCCGTCGCGCAGCACCGCGCCGACTGGGGCATGACCATTGCGCCGGTCGCCCATGCGGTCGGCCTCGGTTTCATTCCGCTGGCGGAAGAGCATTATGACTTTGCCTTGGTGACGGCGCGCAAGCAGCGTCCCGCAGTGCAGGCCTTTCTCGAGGCACTCGGCTCGGGCGTGGCGCGTACGGCACTGGAGCGAGCCGGCTTCCGGCCCGCGTAGAATAGACGACGCGGCATTCAAGCCGCGCGGCAAATAGGGTGGGGGACGCGATGGCACGGCCGCTTTCGGTTGCGATCGTGGGTGCCGGCATGGGCGGGCTTGCGACTGCCGCGGCGCTCAGGCGCGTTGGCATCGACGTGATGGTCTACGAGCAGGCTTCCCAATTCGCCCGGATCGGCGCCGGCATCCAGGTCGGCTGCAACGCCATGAAGGTGCTGCGCGCGCTGGGGCTGGAGGCCCGGATGCGCAGCCAGTCCTTCTATCCGCGCTCCTGGAACAACCGCGACTGGCGCAGCGGCGACATCAAGTTCGACATGATCTTCGGCGAGAGCGCGGAGGAGAAATTCGGCGCGCCCTATCTGCTCGCCCATCGCGGCGATCTCCACGCGGCACTGGCGAGCGCGGTGCCGGACGAATGCGTGCGGCTCAACCACAAGCTTGTCGGTCTCGACGAGACCGGCGAGGGCGGCCGGCTGACCTTTGCCGACGGCACCAGCGCTATTGCCGACGCAGTGGTCGGTGCGGATGGCGTTCATTCGGCGGTGCGCGACATCCTGTTTGACACCGCGCCGGTGAGATTCTCCGGCCGCATCGCCTATCGCACCACCTATCCCGCCGCGCTGCTCGGCGGCGGGACGATCGACGACTGCACCAAATGGTGGGGCGAGGACCGCCACATCGTGATCTATTACGTCAAGCCGGACCGCAGCGAGGTCTACCTCGTCACCAGCCAGCCCGAGCCGAACTTCCGCATCGAGTCATGGTCGGCGAAGGGTGATGTGCGCGATCTGTGTGCATCGTTCGAAGGCTTTCATCCGCAGGTCGGCCAGGTGCTCGCCGCCTGTCCCGATGTGCACAAATGGGCGATCATGGACCGCGATGCGCTGGATCGCTGGGCCGACGGCAAGGTGACGCTGCTCGGCGATGCCTGCCATCCGATGACGCCCTATATGGCGCAGGGTGCGGCCATGGCCATCGAGGATGCCGCCGTGCTCTCGCGCTGCCTCGACGGCGTTGAGCGCGATGGCGTCGCCAACGCGTTCCGGCGCTTCGAGGCGACGCGAAAAGAGCGGACGACGCGGGTGCAGGAGACCTCGCGCGCAAACATCTGGCTGAAGGAGAGGACGGATACGAGCTGGGTCTACGGCTACGACGCCTGGTCGGTGCCGCTGGCCGCCTGATCCTGGGACAACTGGCGCGCGTCGCTGCCGGCTTCGATCCGGTTCAATGCACCCCATGAACTCGGATGGCCGCCGCCGCGACAAAGGAACGTGAGCCAGCCATGACCACGTCAGCGCCCCTCAATTTCCGCAAAATTGCCGCCCTCGTCGCAGCCGCCGGAACGCTGTTCTGGCTCTATACATTCTACGCGATCGCCCATGTCCCGCCCGGCGACGGCACCGGCTTTCAATGGCTCGCGGTATTTCCGCTCGGCATGATCTTTGGGCTCTTCTTCCTTCCGGTCTGGCTGCTGGTCGCGCTCGGACGTCTGCCGCGATTCAGTACTGCTGTCGGTCTCTGCGGGCTGATCACCTTCGCGATCGTCTGGACGCAGCTCCTCAACGAATTTCCCAAATCGTGAGTTCGCTAGATTGCCGCATCCAGCGCCGCCAGCCGCTCGGCTTCGGCGATGTCCTCGACCGTGTTGGCATTGAAGAACGGATCGAGCGGCTCGGCCGGCCATGTCACCGTCGCGAGCGGATAGCGCGCGGTCCAGCGATCGATCTTGCGGAGGTCCTCGACGACCAGGGCGTGACGTAGCTCGTCGCGCAAGGCGACGCGCCACAAGCCGATCACTGGATGCGACTGATCGCCCGATGCGGCGACTGCGAGCTGCGCGTTCTCCCGCTCTCGCGCTTCATGCAGGCGCGCGACGAGATCGCGCGGCAGGAACGGGCAGTCGCCGGCGGCGCTGAGCACCCATTCGACCTCGGGCCGGTTCGTTGCGGTCCAGTCGAGCGCGGCGAGGATGCCGGCGAGCGGGCCGGGAAAGCCGGGCACGTCGTCGGCGATGATCTGCAAGCCGAACGCGGCGAAACGCGCGGGATCGCCATTCGCATTGAGGATCAGCCCGCTGCATTGCGGCGAGAGGCGCGCGATCACGCGCTCCAGGATGGTGCGGCCGCCGATGGTGCGCATCGGCTTGTCGCCGCCGCCCATGCGCCGCGCCAGGCCGCCGGCGAGCAGCACACCAAGAGTCGATGGAATGCTCGTCAGCGGAATCTCAGTCGTCACCACCTTCACCCTTGCGCTTGTGCTTGGCCGATTCTTCCTCGACATAAGCGAGGTTCTGGTCGTAGACGATGCGGTCCTCGCCAGCCAATGCGATGAAACGTTTTCCGCGGGTGCGGCCGATCAGCGTCAGGCCGACCTGGCGTGCAAGATCGACACCCCAGGCGGTGAAGCCGGAGCGCGACACCAGGATCGGAATTCCCATCCGCACCGTCTTGATCACCATCTCGGAAGTCAGGCGTCCCGTGGTGTAGAGGATCTTGTCGGATGCATCGACGCCGTGGCGGTACATCCAGCCCGCGATCTTGTCCACGGCGTTGTGGCGGCCGACGTCCTCGGTGTAGCAGAGCGGTTCGCCCTCCTTGCACAGCACGCAGCCGTGAATCGCACCTGCCTCGAGGTAGAGCGAGGGCATGGTGTTGATGGTTTGCGTCATCTGGTAGAGCCAGGAGGTGCGCAGCTCGGCCTTGGGCAGCGCGACGCTCTCGACCGCCTCTAACAGGTCGCCGAAGGCGGTGCCTTGCGCACAGCCCGAAGTCTGCGTGCGCTTCTTCAGCTTGGCTTCGAAATTGGTGTCGTGCTCGGTGCGCACGACGACCACCTGAAGGTCGTCGTCGTATTCGACCTCGGTGACCGCGTCACTATATTTCAGCATATTCTGGTTCAGCAGGTAGCCGAGCGCCAGATATTCCGGATAGTCGCCAATCGTCATCATGGTGACGATCTCCTGCGAATTCAGGTAGAGCGTTAGCGGTCGCTCCATCGGCACCTTGATCTCGACCTTGGCGCCGGTCTGGTCGGTCCCGGTCACGCCCTGGGTCAGGCGCGGGTCGTCCGTGTCAGGGATGATCAGGGGCACCGGGACTTTGTCGATCTTCATCATGGTTGCGACGTTAGCATGACATTCGGGTCAAGCCGATATAAGCATGGCGGGGAATAGGTGAAATGCCTCCGTTCGTCATTGCGAGCGCAGCGAAGCAATCGAGACTATCTCCGCGGTGGCAGTCTGGATTGCTAGAGGTTCCATCGGCGCGTGCCGGTTGCGAGAGAGACCTGGAATGAAAGTCATCGGCCTTGCAGGCTGGAGCGGTGCGGGCAAGACCACGCTGTTGACGCGGCTGATCCCCCATTTCAACGCACAAGGTCTGCGCGTCTCTGTGATCAAGCATGCGCATCACCGGTTCGACGTCGATGTGCCCGGCAAGGATTCCTGGCGCCACCGCGAGGCGGGTGCGGCCGAGGTGCTGGTCTCCTCGGCGAACCGCTGGGCCCTGATGCATGAGCTGCGCGGCGCGGCGGAGCCGCGGCTGCCGGAACTGCTCGGCAAGCTGTCGGCGGTCGATCTCGTCGTGGTCGAGGGGTTCAAGCGCGAGCCGCATCGCAAGATCGAGGTGCACCGCGCCGCCAACGACAAGCCGCTGCTGTTTCCCGATGACCCCGGGATTGTCGGGATCGCGACCGACATCGCGATTGAAACCCGGCTGCCCACTGTCCATCTCGACGATATCCCGGCCGTCGCGGCCCTGATGCTGCGCGCGGCCATGCCACTCGAGGAAGCGGTGGCAAAAAGCGCTGCAATGCGCTGACGAGGCACCATGGCGCAACTGTCTGACGATTGCTTTGCCTTCGGCGGCCCGATGATGTCGGTCGACGAGGCCGTTGGTCTGATCACGACCCGCGTCAACGCGATTGCCGATCTCGAAACCGTGGCGCTCGTCGATGCCGATGGGCGCGTGCTGGCGCGTAATATCGCAGCGCCCCTGCCGCTGCCGCCCTTCACCAATTCCGCTGTCGACGGCTATGCCGTGCGAAACGCCGATCTTCCTGATAGCGCCGAACAGGCGCTCCCGGTCGACGGCCGTATCCAGGCCGGCGGCCTCGCGCAAGCACCGATCAAGCCCGGCCATACCGCGCGCATTTTCACCGGCGCGCCGATGCCGCCGGATGCCGAAACCGTCTTCATGCAGGAAGATGTCCAAATCGATGATGCCGGCCGAATCGTGCTGCCGCCGGGGCTGAAGCCCGGCGCCAATGTCCGCCCCGCGGGCGAGGACATTCCCGAAGGGCACGTTGCGTTGCGCGCTGGCCAGCGGTTGCTGCCTCAGCATGTCGCGCTCGCCGCGGCGTTCGGCCTGACCCGGCTCGACGTCGTCAGGCGCATTCGCGTTGCCGTGTTCTCGACCGGCGACGAGCTGACTTCGCCCGGCGAGCCGCGCGCGGCATCGCAGCTCTTCGATTCCAACCGCTTCATGCTGATGGCGATGCTGCGCCGGCTCGGCTGCGAGGTCTCGGATCTCGGCATCTTGCGCGATGAACGCACCTCGCTCGCGAATGGTTTGAAGCAGGTTGCAGGTAGCCATGACCTCATCCTCACGACCGGCGGCGTTTCGACCGGCGAGGAGGACCACGTCAAGGCTGCGGTCGAGAGCGTAGGTTCGCTGGTGCTGTGGCGGATGGCGATCAAGCCGGGCCGGCCCGTGGCGATGGGCATCATCGACGGCACGCCGCTGATTGGATTGCCGGGCAATCCCGTCGCGAGTTTCGTCACGTTCGTCCATGTGGTGCGGCCGACCGTGCTTGCGCTGGCCGGCGGTCTGCCCGAACCGCTCTCGCCGATTCCCGTGCGCGCTGCGTTTGCCTACAAGAAGAAGATCGGCCGCCGCGAATACGTTCGCGCATCGTTGCGGCGTGGAAGCGACGGCGCGTTGGAAGCGGTCAACTTCCCGCGCGAAGGCGCCGGGCTGTTGTCGTCTCTGGTCGAAACCGACGGTCTCGTTGAACTCGGCGAGGACACTACGCAGGTTGAACCGGGGCAAGCCGTAGGTTTCTTGTCCTATGCCGATCTGCTCTGAAGTCCTTGCGTTGACGCCGATCATCGGCCCCGCCATGTTGCGTTCATGACAAGAACGATACTCGATCTCACCGGACTCAAATGCCCGTTGCCCGCGTTAAAGACGCGCAAGGCGCTGAAACCGTTGCAGCCGGGCGATCAGCTCGAAGTGCACTGTACCGATCCTTTGTCGGTGATTGACATTCCGAACCTGATCCGCGAGACGGGCGACACGGTTGAGATCACCGAGCGCAGCGACGCGCGTATCGTGTTCTTGATAGAAAAGACGAATGGCTCGATAGAGCGCGTCAATGGTGCGCTGCATCCGTGAGAGCGTAACCTCGCTGATACCGACCTTTTGTCTATCGACATCAACGACAGCTTCTGCCCAATTGACGATCTCCGTGCAGACGCGGAGGTTGAGTCTTGTCTGCGATACGCGTCAACGGGGCCCCACCCACGAAGACAGCACGTTGTATCGGGCATAGAGCCCCGCTTGCGGGGTTAACGTTTCGGATGCGCGCGATGATCCTGGCGCGCGTCGGATGATTGTGCGGGGTAGCAGGGACCGTTGGCTGCACCGCAACGGGGCTGAAGAACTGGATCGTAGCGGCAGACCTGCTCAGAAGGGCGGCTGCAGGGGAGGAGTACATGACAACAATTGAGAGCGCCGGAACGATTTCGGGCGCTGGCACAGGTTTTCTCGATCGCGAGCGAACGATCGCCAAGGCCGGCTTCAACCGCTGGCTGGTGCCGCCGGCAGCGCTGTGCATTCATCTGTGCATCGGCATGGCCTACGGCTTCTCCGTGTTCTGGTTGCCGCTCTCACGCGCGATCGGCATCACCGCGCCGAAAGCCTGTCCGGATATGTCGCTGTGGCAGGAGCTCTTCACCACCACTTGCGACTGGAAGGTCGCAAGCCTCGGCTGGATGTTCACCCTGTTCTTCGTCGTGCTCGGCGTCTCCGCCGCTCTGTGGGGCGGCTGGCTTGAGCGTGCCGGCCCCCGCAAGGCTGGCTTCGTTGCGGCGCTGTGCTGGTGTGGCGGTCTCATCCTCGGCGCCATCGGCATCTATCTGCATCAGCTCTGGATCATGTGGCTCGGCTCCGGCGTGATCGGGGGCATCGGCCTTGGCCTCGGCTACATCTCGCCGGTGTCCACGCTGATCAAATGGTTCCCCGATCGCCGCGGCATGGCGACCGGCATGGCGATCATGGGTTTCGGTGGCGGCGCCATGATCGGCGCACCGTTTGCCAACCTCCTGATCAACCACTTCAAGACGTCGACCGACGTCGGTGTGTGGCAAAGCTTCGTCGTCATGGGCGTGGTCTATTTCGTCTTCATGACCATCGGCGCATTCGCCTACCGCGTGACGCCGGTCGGCTGGAAGCCCGATGGCTGGACGCCGCCGAGTGAGAAGAAGACGATGATCTCCGAGCATCACGTTCACCTGGACAACGCGCACAAGACGCCGCAGTTCTGGCTGATCTGGTGGGTGCTGTGCCTGAACGTGTCGGCCGGCATCGGCGTGATCGGCATGGCCTCTCCGATGCTCCAGGAAATCTTCGCCGGCAAGCTGATCGGGCATCCGGAGCTTGCCTTTGGTCAGCTCTCGGTCGAGCAGAAGACCGTCATCGCCGGCATCGCGGCGGGCTTCGCCGGCCTGCTGTCGCTGTTCAACATCGGTGGCCGCTTCGTCTGGGCCTCGCTGTCCGACTATATCGGCCGCAAGAACACCTACTATACGTTCTTCATCCTCGGCATCGTGCTCTACGCGCTGGCGCCGACCTTCGCGGCAATGGGCTCGAAGCTGCTCTTCGTCCTCGGCTTCGGCATCATCCTGTCGATGTATGGCGGTGGCTTCTCCACTGTGCCGGCCTATCTCGCCGATATGTTCGGTACCCAGTTCGTCGGCGCCATCCACGGCCGGCTGCTGACGGCGTGGTCCACCGCGGGCATCATCGGCCCCGTTGTCGTGAACTACATCCGCGAGTTCCAACTCGCGGCTGGCGTGCCGCGTGACCAGCTCTACAACACGACCATGTACATTCTCTGTGCGATGCTGATCGCGGGCATGATCTGCAACTATTTGGTCAAGCCGGTCGCTTCGAAATGGTACATGAGCGAGGCAGAGGTTGCGAAGTTGCAGGCGGCTAACGCCGGCGCCGCTGTGGTCCAGACGGGCTCGTTCGGAATCGGCACTGGCGGCCTCGACGTCAAGGCCGCGATGTTCTGGCTCGTCGTCGGCATTCCGCTGGCGTGGGGCGTGTACAAGACGCTCGAGAGCGCGGTTAAGATCCTCTGATCGCAAACCCGCCGCCCGCGGGAAGCTGACGCCAGCTTCCCGCGGTGTTCGCCTTCCAATCATTGAGAATGGGACCAAGGGGGATTCCTATGCTTCGCACCCGTATCTGCCTCGCCGCCATGCTTTTGGCCGCGGGCCTTCACGCCGCGTCTGCGCAGACCGCAGCCGCACCCGCGACTCCCGCTCCTGCGGCATCAACCGCCGCCAAGCCGCCGGGCAAGATCAAGCTCACCATGCAGAAGCTGAAGGACATGAAGGCCAAGTGGTCGGCCAACAAGCCCAAGCTGAAGGCCTGCCGCGCCGAGGTGAAGGCCAGGGGCCTGATCGGCGATGACCGCTGGTTCTTCATCCAGGACTGCATGGAAAAGACCTGATTCAGGTTCCGCGCGAAGTTTGCGCGAGGGGGGGTATGGCAGGGCGGCTCCCTGCCCCCTAACTCCTTATAGAGTCGTTCTAAATTGTTCTTGCATCTGGCATACCAGCAACTAGAGTTGGGTCGAATGAGACCTGATCCGCGGGGCGCCGGCGACGCGGTTGCCGGCGATCAGGCCTGGAGATGAGAGCGGATTGCGACGGCGATCCCGCCCGACATCATCGCGCTTTTGAGGAGAACGCGACGTTTCCATGAGTAGCAACGACGACGTTCACAAGGTCAGAGAGTTCGAGCATCCGGGCGAGGGCCGCCGGCGCGCCAAGGCCACACCCAAAGGACGGCAGGTCGATCCGACCGCCTCCCACGAGATCGAGCAGTTGCTCGGCGACAGGCCGAGGCGGCGCGACCTCCTGATCGAATATCTGCACCTGATCCAGGACAAGTATCACCAGATCTCGGCCGCGCATCTTGCCGCGCTCGCCGACGAGATGAAGCTTGCCTTCGCCGAGGTGTTCGAGACCGCGACCTTCTACGCGCATTTCGACGTGGTGAAGGAAGGCGAGCCTGACATCCCGCCATTGACCATCCGCGTCTGCGATTCGCTGACCTGCGCGATGATGGGAGCCGAGAAGCTGCTGGAAGAGCTGCAGGACACAGCCGGCCCCGGCATTCGCGTTGTGCGCGCGCCCTGTGTCGGCTTCTGCGACAGCGCCCCCGTTGCCGAAATCGGACACCGTTATGTGCTGAACGCGACCACGGCGGAGGTGCTTGATACCGCTGCGCGCGGCGAAACCGATCCGATCATTCCGGCCTATGTCGACTACGACGCCTATGTAAAGGAAGGCGGCTACAAGCTGCTTGGCGATCTTCGCGCAGGCAGGATCAGCAAGGAGGACATCCTCAAGACCCTCGATGATTCCAGCCTTCGCGGACTGGGCGGCGCCGGCTTCCCGACGGGACGCAAATGGCGCGCCGTGCTCGCCGAGCCTGGCCCGCGATTGATGGTCGTCAATGCCGACGAGGGTGAGCCGGGGACTTTCAAGGACCGCTTCTACATGCTTCGCGACGTGCATCGCCTCTTCGAGGGAATGCTGATCGCCGCGCATGTCGTCGACGCCACGGACGTCTATATCTACTTGCGCGACGAGTATCCGGCAGCGCTCAAGCTCGCGCCGATCGAGATCGCCAAGCTGCCGCCGGGCGGCCCCACCATCCACATTCGGCGCGGCGCCGGCGCCTATATCTGTGGCGAGGAATCGGCGCTGCTCGAGAGCATCGAAGGCAAGCGCGGCCTGCCGCGGCACAAGCCGCCTTATCCGTTCCAGGTCGGGCTGTTCAGCAGGCCGACGCTCATCAACAATCTCGAGACGCTGTTCTGGGTCCGCGATATCGTCGAGAAGGGCGCGTCCTGGTGGACATCGCACGGGCGTAATGGCCGCCACGGCTTGCGCAGCTATTCGGTCTCCGGCCGCGTCAGGGAGCCGGGCGTCAAGCTTGCGCCCGCCGGCATCACCGTGCGCGAGCTGATCGACGAATATTGCGGCGGCATGGCTGACGGCCACAATTTCTATGCCTATCTGCCGGGCGGTGCATCTGGCGGCATCCTGCCGGCCTCGATGGACGATATCCCGCTCGATTTCGGCACGCTGGAGAAATACGGCTGCTTCATTGGCTCGGCGGCGATCGTAATCCTGTCGCAGCAGGACAGCGTGAGATCCGCGGCGCTGAACCTGATGCGCTTTTTTGAGGACGAGAGCTGCGGCCAGTGCACGCCGTGCCGCGTCGGAACTCAGAAAGCGGCGCTGTTGATGCAGAGGCCGGTCTGGAACCGGGCGTTGCTGGAGGAATTGAGCCAGGCGATGCGCGATGCCTCGATCTGTGGTCTCGGACAGGCTGCGTCCAATCCGCTCACATCCGTGATCAAGTATTTCCCTGACGAGTTCAAGGAAGCGGCCGAATGACGAAGATTACGTTCGAGCTCGACGGCAAGCAGGTCGAAGCCAATCCCGGCGAGACGATCTGGCAGGTGGCCAAGCGTCAGGGCCGCGACATCCCGCATCTGTGCTATTCGCCCGCGCCCGACTATCGCCCCGACGGCAATTGCCGTGCCTGCATGGTCGAGATCGAGGGCGAGCGCGTGCTCGCTGCGTCCTGCATGCGGACGCCGTCGGTCGGCATGAAGGTGAAGACCGAGTCCGCGCGTGCGGTGTCGGCGCAAAAAATGGTGATGGAGCTGCTCGTTGCCGACCAGCCGGCGCGCGCGACCTCGCACGACCCGGATTCGAAGTTCTGGCACTGGGCCGAGACGACTGGCGTCACTGAAAGCCGCTTCCCCGCCGCCGAGCGCTGGGCGACCGACGCCAGCCATCCGGCGATGCGCGTCAATCTCGATGCCTGCATCCAGTGCGGTCTCTGCGTACGCGCCTGCCGCGAGGTCCAGGTCAACGACGTCATCGGCATGGCTTACCGCAATCACGGCGCCAAGATCGTATTCGACTTCGACGATCCCATGGGCGAGTCCACCTGCGTCGCCTGCGGTGAATGCGTGCAGGCCTGCCCGACCGGCGCGTTGATGCCGTCCGTGATGCTCGACGAGGCGCAGACCCGCGTCACCTATGCCGACAAGAAGGTCGATTCGCTCTGCCCGTTCTGCGGCGTCGGTTGCCAGGTGACCTATCAGGTCAAGGACGAGAAGGTGATCTATGCGGAAGGCCGTGATGGCCCCGCCAATCACAACCGTCTCTGCGTCAAGGGCCGCTTCGGCTTCGATTACATTCACCATCCGCATCGCCTGACCAAGCCGCTGGTGCGCTTGCCGAATGCGAAGAAGGATCCCAACGACCAGGTCGATCCGGCCAATCCCTTCACGCATTTCCGCGAAGCGAGTTGGGAGGAGGCGCTCGACATCGCCGCCAAGGGGTTGGTCAAGATCCGCGATGAGAAGGGCGTGAAGGCGCTCGCGGGCTTCGGCTCGGCCAAGGGCTCGAATGAAGAGGCCTATCTGTTCCAGAAGCTGGTGCGCACCGGCTTCGGCTCGAACAACGTCGATCACTGCACCCGCCTGTGCCACGCCTCGTCGGTGGCGGCGCTGTTTGAAGGTCTGAGTTCGGGCGCTGTGTCGGCGCCGTTCTCCGCGGCGATGGACGCCGAAGTGATCTGGGTGATCGGCGCGAACCCGACCGTGAACCATCCCGTCGCCGCGACCTTCATCAAGAACGCGGTCAAGCAGAATGGCGCAAAGCTGTTCGTCATGGATCCGCGCCGGCAGTCGTTGTCGCGTCACGCGACCAAGCATCTGCAGTTCAAACCCGGCGCCGACGTCGCCATGCTGAATGCGATGATCAACACGATCATCACCGAAGGCCTCACCGACGACCAGTACATCGCGGGCTACACCGAAGGTTTCGAGGACCTCAAGGAGAAGATCAAGGAGTTCACGCCGGAGAAGATGGAGCCGATCTGCGGCATCCCGGCGCAAACCCTGCGCGAGGTGGCGCGGACTTACGCGCGTGCCAAGTCGTCGATCATCTTCTGGGGCATGGGCATCAGCCAGCACGTCCACGGCACCGACAATGCGCGCTGCCTGATCGCACTCGCGCTGATCACCGGCCAGGTCGGCCGTCCCGGCACGGGCCTGCATCCGCTGCGCGGCCAGAACAACGTGCAGGGCGCCTCCGACGCCGGCCTGATTCCGATGTTCCTGCCGGACTATCAGCCGGTCGGTCGCGACGACCTGCGCGGAGCCTTCGAGAAGCTGTGGGGCCAGGAGCTCGATCCCGTGCGCGGCCTGACCGTGGTCGAGATCATGAACGCGATCCATGCCGGCGAGATCAAGGGCATGTATATCGAGGGTGAGAATCCCGCGATGTCCGATCCTGATCTCCAGCATGCGCGCCAGGCGCTTGCCATGCTCGATCATCTCGTGGTGCAGGATCTCTTTGTCACGGAGACCGCATTCCACGCCGACGTGATCCTGCCTGCCTCCGCCTTTGCGGAGAAGGAGGGCTCCTTCACCAACACGGATCGCCGCGTGCAGCTCGCGCGTCAGGTGATCAAGCCGCCGGGCGATGCGCGGCAAGATCTCTGGATCATCCAGGAGATCGGCAAGCGGATGGGCCTGCCGTGGAATTACTCCGGCCCCGGCGAGGTCTACACCGAGATGGCGGAGCTGATGCCGTCGCTCAAGAACATCAGCTGGGAGCGGCTGGTGCGAGAAGGCGCCGTGACCTATCCGGCCGATGATCCGAACAAACCCGGCAACGAAATCATCTTCACCACGGGCTTCCCGACTGCGAACGGCCGCGGCAAGATCGTGCCGGCCAAGGTCATTCCGCCCGATGAGCTGCCCGACGCCGAGTATCCGATGGTGCTCTCGACCGGCCGCGTGCTGGAGCATTGGCACACTGGCTCGATGACCCGCCGTGCCCAGGTGCTCGACCAGATTGAGCCCGAGGCGGTCGCCTTCATGTCGCCGAAGGACATGCGCAGGAAGAAGCTCGCGCCCGGCGATTTCATCCGGCTCGAAACCCGCCGCGGCGCAGTCGAGGTGAAGGTCCGCTCCGACCGCGACGTGCCGGAAAACATGGTGTTCATGCCGTTCTGCTACGCGGAAGCGGCGGCCAACCTCCTGACCAACCCGGCGCTGGACCCCTTCGGCAAGATCCCGGAGTTCAAGTTCTGCGCGGTCAGGGCCGAGCGTGCGGAGATGCGGGACGCGGCGGAGTAGGGCTCCGCCGCCGTTTGGCGGCAGGGCTTCGCGGAGTCCTCCGCCGCGGCTTGCGTCGCGACGACGGCTCGGTGTGTGGCCGATCATTGTGCCCGCACCGTCATTGCGAGCCACCGGGTCCGCGCGAAGCGCGGCCCGATGACAGGCTCCGCGAAGCAATCCAGACTGCCCCCGCGGAAAGACTCTGGATTGCTTCGTCGCTTCGCTCCTCGCAATGACGGTGCTAAACGTTGACCATGTCCAAAGTCACCCCAGCCACGCGCGCACTTTCGGCCGCCGGTGTTGCCTTCTCCGTTCACGCTTACGATTACGATCCTGACGCCGAGAGCATCGGGCTGCAGGCGGCGGCCGCGCTCGGCGAGGATCCGGCGCGCGTATTGAAGACGCTGATGGCGCTGGTGGATGGCAAGCCGGTCTGCGTCGTCGTCCCGTCCGACCAGGAAGTCTCGATGAAGAAGCTTGCCGCGGCCACCGGCGGCAAGTCGGCGCAGATGATGAAGCCGCCTGAAGCCGAGCGCGTCACCGGTTTCAAGGTCGGGGGCATCAGCCCGTTCGGGCAGCGAAAACCGGTGCGCAGCGTGATCGAGCAGAGCGCGCTCGCGCATGACCAGGTCTATCTCAATGGCGGACAGCGCGGCTTGCAGGTGCGGCTGAGGCCGGGCGACGTGCGGGATGCCTTGAAGGCGGTCGTCGCGGATGTGCTCGCGTGAAGGCGAAGAATAGCGATAGCGGTCCGCGTGGGTAGTGTTAAGCGATTGAACTATCGCAGAGGCTTGGTTGATGCTTCGTCAGGAAAGAGATCATCCCGAAATGTTCCGAAGATCTCTGCTACCTTCATTCTCGGCTTTTCTTGATCGCTGTTGATCAAAGCGCGTTCCTCCAACCAGGCGTCCACCTCTGTTGGATCAATGGATTCGCGGTTTAAAAGCTGCGTGAGAATAAACTGACATAGTTGAAGAGCGGCGGTGGCTTTTGCGTCGCCATTTTCGGGCATGAGGGCAAGTTCTCCAAATTCGAAAGAGCTAAGTTTAGCCGTGTAGGCCGGGGGAGCCTAATACGGGCGGGCCAGCTAGTTTTGGTCTCTCCCCGCTTTAAAATTGAACCGGTTGCCGACTTTATTGCCAATTATTCCTGGCACCCTAGCGAATAGATTAAATTGATACACGTAATAAATGCCTGCGCGGCCGTTACCAATTCGGATAAGCTCGTAGGGCCTACTTCCTGATCTTCCTTGCCGTTTCTCTCGCTCCGCTGGCGCCGTATTGGTGAGTCGCGAGTTCAGCCTGCGCAACTCTCTCACGCAAAGAAATGACCTCCGACATCTGGCGCGTCAATTGCGCTTCCGAAGGCGCCGCGGGGCGATGTCGAGCTTTCCGTTTTCGCGATGACTTCAAGTTCGTGATCCTCGCTACGGTCCATGCCGGACGGCATCGGTGCTCTAAACATCGCCAAGGAATGTGGCCACAAATAGGGCCGCAATCCTCGTGAAATTCGAAGGGCATCAACAGCCCTGACGGAGCGGCTATCGCTCCCCACCCAGGTCAGCTCCGCGAGCGCGCTCCCTCGTCGTTGTTGCTTTTTCAGAGAGAAGCTCAATCAGAATGACCGTCGCGAAGGCGGGCTCTGCATGTCTATTCTGACGGTCTGCTCGGCGGTCATTTTTCTTTATCGGCCCGCAGTCGGCGCGCCTAGCTCAGGCGGACCGTCTGGTTCTGGCCCCTACGTTCCTAAGCTTCAACTCCGATGCGGGTTATGCTTACGACGATCAGCGCAAGCAAGCCTATCCAAAGACACACGGAGAAACTGTTGGACAGAAATCGACGCATGCGGCGCTCCGAGCGAAGCCGCCGTGCCGAACATCCTGGCGCAGCGACTTCGCCGTGGGTGGACCCGGACAGTGCAATGTCCGGTGCGGGCAAATCTAACTGCGGCGAATGCGATCGCAATCAAACTCGCGAATTAAGCTTTATGCGGTGGGCGCTGGCTAGTTTCGGAACTTGAGGGCGCGCGGCCCACTCTTGGCATTCTGCTTGCTCAGTCAAGGGCCAAAGATCAATCCCAGCGAAGGGGTTGTTTCAGGTTGAGGCAAACGATGCAAGAAGTGTCCCGTTCCGGCATCACCGGAGAACTGCAACTCAGTGCGCTCATCGCGGATTTGTGGTGGCGCGTCGATCTTATGAATTCCGATATTCTCGAGGAAGAGGCCAAGGCCGGGGTGTTCGACGTGCGCCAGCAAACGTATCCACTGCTCGCGCTAAACCTTCGTGCGCGTCGCGATAACCTCGTGTCAACGATTAGCGTTCTTGAGGCGCGTGCGAGGTTGGTCCGAGCAGCGGCGTGATATGCCTACCCGACGGCGGTCCGTCCTTACCGGTAAGGACCGCCGATGTCGAATACGCCTAGACGGATATCTTCCTCCACCGACTGCTCAGTTGGCGATCACGCGATCAGCGTGAACGTCGCCTCGTGGTAGCGCGTCCACACCTCAAGATCCTCTCGCGAGACGGTTAGATGTCCGAACAAGCACGGTATCGACCGGGCTTGGCTATGCGGCCAATTTAACCATCAGTTGCGCTCTCGGGAGAGGCTTGCAACCTTTCCTCAATAGATCGAAGCTATTCTTTCGCAGCATGAGCCATGAAGACGTTTCTGATTGGTGGGTGCCGGCTTTCAGGCACAACTATGCTTTCCTGGCAGCGTGGATGACGCGTGGCAATCGCGTGCCTGAGCCTGGCCGGTCGCCGGCGCCACCGCGGGTGGAGCCGCCTGCTCGCATCCCTGACGAGCCACGACGGCCAGCACCGCCACGCGTCTGAACGGCAGAGGTCTCGGGCGATTCGCCTTTCCGATCATCTTGCAGGTCCCGCGAATGACAAATGATCGCTCTTTGACGCGCTCGTGGATGCCGGAAGAGGAAGCGAGCTTGCTCTCGCTCTTTCGGGAGGGTGCTACAGCGGATGAGGTTGGCCAACGGCTCGGCCGCACGCGCCAAGCGGTATACGCTCGATTGCAGCGCTTTCACAAACAGCGAGGTCGGGCGAGCAAGACGAGCGGCAAGTCTTTTCCTCAGTTGTCAGAGTGATTGAGCACCCTGCGCCGCAAGGCGCTCTTGCGGATCCACAATGCCCGCAACGGTCGCAAGAGGAGCGGCGTCAGCAGTCCGGCCGTGGCGGATAAGGTAACAACCGACCCTGCGTATTCGAGCACTTTGGCGTAGAGGTTCACCCCAGAAGTTCGCACAAGTGAGACTTCGCCATCGATTCCGTTCGGTCCGTGGAGCTATAGTTGTCTGGACCCTTTGATCGACGTCATGTCGTTAGCGTCTAGTCCGTAGCGACTAACACGGATTTCGGTCTGCCGCGGAACGACCGAACGGTACAGAATTCGCAGAATGTGATCAGGAGCAGCGTGCGTCGTCCAAGAAAACGCGACGACTGTTGACAGGGAATGGAGTGATCGCGATGGCAGTGCAGCACTGCAGATCAATTTCGCGCTCTGGGGAATCCTCATCTGCGCAGCGATCAAGATTGGTCGCGTGATGTCCGCCTTCTAGCCTAACATCCAATCGGCGTAGGCCAGCGTGGCATCTCGATAAGTCCATTTCCTCCAGGTGAACGGCGCGCCAAAGACCGCCCGAAAGCTGTCTCTCTACAGCTCTGACAGGGTTAGCTATCAGGCCACTGCAAGCAAGTTACGGCGGCGATGGGCCAGAAGGCGCCCAGGCGGCGAGCCGCCGGGACATAAACCTTCGCCAAAGTTCTAATTTCCCATCCCGGTGAGATGGGTGCATATTTTCCCGATTTGAACTGGCCTTTTCTCGATGGGGGGTCGTTGCCATGTCGAATAGCGTCGAAGATCTGCAGATGCTGCGCTTAATCAAGGCGTTTCAGAAGATTGCCGACCCGAATGCCCGGCGCAGTATTCTTCTATATGTAGAGGACCAGCTGGAGAAGCAGCAGGCGAGGGCGCAGCAAAACCCTTCGCGAACGCGGTGCTGACCCGCGACTGGGGCCCGGCCGCGGGAGCAACCTAACGTGAGTGCGGCTCGAGCCAGCCGGTGCCGCGGCCTATGATCCGCTTTGCTTCACGCCGAAGCAGAGCCCTTGCTCGCCGGAGAGCATTGCTGTCAGCGAGACCAATAGGCCGACCTCAGAGAACAGAGCAAGGGCAACGATTTGGTTGGGGTCGGTTTTCTGATCTTCGAGAAACGGGATTTCTTCGCGTGAATGGCTGATGCTGAAGCGGACCGCCCCTAGGTGTAACGACGCCGAGCCCTTTGCGGTCCGCTGCGTGCGGTGCAACGTTATCACGCTGCCGGAGAGACCCGGTCGGCCTCTCGGTCCCCGCGCCGGGGATAGGTGCGGACCCCACGGCGCGGGGGGCTGATTTGTATGTCTGCCGTCAACTGGCCGGCTGCTGTCGGCGACTTGGCTTGATGATGGTATCGACTCTCCGTCGCGGGGCTGGACGACGCTTGCTTGGCTTTGCCTATATGACGCCTCATCTCGCTGTCACAGGCTGCACGGCGTGCTTGCCGGCGCTGCTGCGGTCCTGTCGACGGCGACGGCGTCGTCTATCGGAATAGCTTCTCCTGCGCCGGCTTAGCCGGCGACATCGTCTATTGCTCCGCCGTGCTGACCGAGAAGGATCCAGCTCCACATGACATATGGGCGCACTTGAGTTCTCACGCGAGCCTTGTATAGAACTGGGGTAGAAATAGAATAATGTTCTGTTGGATAGAACAATTCAAATCGAGGGACGAAACGATGGAGTCCGAACGCGTCCGCCAAACCACTGATCCACCGGTGCCGTTCGCGCATGATGCCGTCATCGCGGCTTTCAAGGCGATTCCCGGCTTGCTGGCGCGCGATGCGGCGCTGACCGCGCGCGGCCGCTGGCTCGACGTTGACTGCCTGCTCGGGCCGAGCACGCAGCCGTTTCACGTCGCCATCCGCGCCGGGCAGATCGTGGATATGACGCCGGCGCCGGTTCTGATGCGCTCCTGGCGGTTCGCCTATCGCGCGACGCCCGCTGCGTTTGCCGCTTATTGGCAGGCGATGCCGCCGGCAGGCTGGCATGATCTTCTGGCGCTCACCAAGCGCGGACAGGCGACGCTCGAAGGCGATCTGCATCCCTTCATGGCGCATCTCCAATATTTCAAGGATCTGCTGGCCTTGCCGCGGCAGAACGGTTTTGGAGGCGCGTCATGAGCGGCTTCATCGAACCAATCGTCGGGTGCTACGTCCATGTCGAGATTGATGGCGAGATCAACCGGATCTATTTCGAAGAGAACGGCACCGGCATTCCGCTGGTCTGCCTGCACACCGCAGGCTCCGACGCGCGGCAGTGGCGTCATCTGCTGGTTGACGAGGAGTTCACCAAGAATTTCCGCGTCATCGCCTTCGACATGCCCTGGCACGGCAAGTCGAACCCGCCTGACAGCCAATATGGCAGCGAATACCGGCTGACCACCGCAAGCTACACCACGACCATCCGCGCGCTCTGCAATGCGCTGAAGCTGGAGCGGCCAGTGGTGATGGGTTGCTCAATCGGTGGGCGGATCGTGCTCAATCTCGCCATTGAACATGCCCGCGAGTTTCGCGCGCTGATCGGGCTCGAGTCCGCCGACTTCCAGCAGCCCTGGTACGACACCACCTGGCTGAACCGGTCCGACGTGCATGGTGGCGAGGTCTGCGCCGCGCTGGTGTCCGGCTTGATCGCGCCTGATGGCCCCGAGGCCGCTCGCAACGAGACGCTGTGGGGCTACAAGCAGGGCGGCCCCGGCATCTTCAAGGGCGACCTTTATTTCTACCGCGTCGACGGCGATCTGCGCGGGCGCACCGGCAGCATCGATGTGCGCGATTGCCCGCTCTACCTCCTGACCGGTGAGTACGATTTCTCCTGCACGCCGGAGGACACGTTACGCACCGCAGCCGGCATCCCCGGCGTGAAGGCCACCGTCATGGAGCGGCTCGGCCATTTTCCGATGAGTGAAAACCCAGAACAGTTCCGCCGCTACATCGCGCCGGTGCTGCAAGACATCCTCGAAAAGCAGAGTTCGTAAACGGGAGGCGTATCTTATGAAGTTTCGTTGGATGGTGGCGGCCGTTGTGGCCGCACAAGCGGGTGCCGCGTTTGCGGCCGACAATGTCATCAGGATCGGTGTGCTCAACGACCAGTCCGGCGTGTTTGCCGACAATGGCGGGCGCGGCTCGGTCGCTGCGGCAAAGCTTGCGGCAGAGGATTTCGGCAATGAGCTCCTCGGCAAGAAGATCGAGATCATCTCGGCCGATCACCAGAACAAGCCCGATATCGCCTCGGCCACCGCGCGCAAATGGTTCGACAATGAGGGCGTCGACATGATCGCGGACGGCGCGGCGTCGTCCGCCGGCTTTGCTATCCTCGAGGTCGCCAAGCAGAAGAACAAGATCTTCGTTGTCTCGGGGCCCGGCTCGTCCGACTTCACCGGAAAGTCCTGCTCGCCGGTCAGCTTCCACTTCAACTACGACACCTATGCGCTGTCGAAGCTCACGAGCGACGCGATCACGCGTGCCGGCGGCAAGACCTGGTATTTCGTCACAGCCGACTACGCGTTCGGCCATGCGCTCCAGCGTGACGCCACGAAGTTCATCGAGGCGGCCGGCGGAAAGGTGATCGGCTCGGCCGCGCATCCGCTCGGTTCCTCCGATTTCGCCTCGTTCCTGTTGCAGGCGCAGGGCTCGAAGGCCGACGTCGTCGGGCTCGCGACATCAGGCGCGGACGTTCAGACCGCGATCAAGCAGGCCGGCGAGTTCGGCATCGTCGAGGGCGGCCAGAAGCTCGCCGGGCTCCTCGTCTTCATCACCGACGTCAATGCGCTCGGGCTGAAAGTGACCCAGGGCTTGCAGGTAACGACCTCGTTCTATTGGGACCTCAACGAGGAGACGCGGGCGTGGTCGAAGCGCTATGCTGCGCTGATGGACGGCAAGGTCGCGAGCATGGTGCAGGCCGGCGTCTATAGCGGCGTCCATCACTATCTCGCCGCCGTGAAGGCCGCTGGTACGACGGATGCGACCGCCGTCGCCGCCAAGATGCACGAGATGAAGGTCAACGACATGTACAACAAGGATGTCGCGATCCGGCCCGATGGCCGGGTCCTGCACGCCATGTATCTCGTGCAGGTGAAGAAGCCGGAGGAGTCCAAGTACAAGTACGACGACTACCGGGTCGTCAGCTCCAAGCCGGGTGATGAGGTCTTCCGGCCGATGAGCGAAGGCGGTTGTCCGCTGGTCAAGTGATCGGGTCGACCGGGCGGGCATTCGCGCCCGTCCGGTCGCAGCATTTTTCGAGGAGACTACGGAATGTCTGGTTTGATCGGGTTCATCGGTCTCGGCGTCATGGGCGAGCCGATCTGCCGCAACCTCCTGCGCAAGAACGGGCGAACGGTGCTTGCATTCGATCTCGCCGCGGAGCCGCTGGCCAGGATCGTGGCCGACGGTGCGACTGCGGCGAAGTCGGTCGGCGATGTGGTCGGCGGCAGCGAAACCATCTTCCTGTGCTTGCCCAGCGCCAAGCATGTGATGTCGGTGTTCTCAGGCATTTTGCCGGAGATCAGGAGCGGCCAGACCGTGATAGATCTTGGCACCTCCGATGTCAGCTTGACACGGTCTTTCGCCAAGCAACTCGCGGACAAGGGCGCGCTCTGGATCGATGCGCCGATCGCCCGCACCCGTCAGGCGGCACAGGACGGCACGCTCAGCGTCATGGTCGGCGCAACACCGGAGCAGTTTTCGAAGGTCGAGCCGCTGATCCGGCATTTCGCGACCGATGTGACTCTATGCGGCGGCAGCGGAGCGGGGCAGGTGACAAAAATCCTCAACAACATGGTGCTGTTCGAGACGGTCAATGCGCTCGCGGAAGCCGTCGCTATCGCCAAGCATAGCGGCATCGAGCCGAAGCTGTTGCTGGAGACGCTGTCGAAGGGCTCGGCGGACAGTTTTGCCCTGCGCAACCACGGCATGAAGGCGATCATCGCCAAGGATTTTCCGCTGCGCGCCTTCTCGACCGAATACGCGATGAAGGATCTGACCTACGCGCTGGAACTCGCGGGTGAGGCCGGGCTGAACTTGCGAGGCGCGGCTCTGATGCGCACGATCTTCCAGGAGACGATCGACAAGGGCATGGGCGATGCGTACTTTCCGGTGATCGCAAAGCTCATCGATCCCTCCGGATTCCCCCAATAGGAGACCACATGCCTTCGCCCGGTGTCGCCGCCGTTGACCGTGCTTTGACCATCCTTGCGGCCTTCGAGGATGCGCCGGAGCCGATGACGCTGGCCGAGCTTGCCCGGCGCACCGGCATGTACAAGAGCACTCTGTTGCGGTTGATGACATCGCTCCAGGAGTTCGGCTATCTCCTGCAGCTTGCCGACGGCCGCTATCATCTCGGGCCGACGCCGTTCCGGCTGGGCGCCGTCTACCAGCGCAGCAACGATCTGCATGACCGCGTGATGCCGCTGCTGCGGCAGCTTGTAGCCGACGGCGCCGAAAGCCCGTCGTTCCATGTCCGGCATGACGAAAAGCGCAGGCTCTGCGTCTTCCGCGTCGATTCCCAGCATTCGACGCTCGACCGGGTCGAGGCCGGCATGCTGTTGCCGCTCGATCGCGGCGCGGCCGGTCGGATCATTCTGGCTTTTGACGGCGAGAAGGGCCAGGCCTTTGACGAGATCCGTGATGAATGCATCTCGGTGTCGTTCGGTGAACGCGATCCGGATTGCGCCGGGCTCGCCTGTCCCGTGTTCGGCCCCGGCGGCAAATGCGTTGGCGCGCTGTCGCTTTCGGGGCCGAAGCCGCGCTTCACGCGGGACAACATCAAGACGATGACGTCGCTGCTGCTGAAGGCCGCCATCCGCCTGACACGCGCGCTGGGCGGCCCGACCGAGCTGCTCGACAGTGCTCTGACTGCCGCGGCCGATGCAGATGCGCGTCCTGCGCGTCGGGCGAGGAGATAAGCCGCCTACTGCTTCTGCAGCAGCTTGAGCCGGCAGCGCAGCGCTTCGCGAATGTGTGCGCGCGCAAGCTGTTCGGCCTTGCTGCCGTCGCGCGCGGCGATGGCGTCGATGATGGCCTGATGCTCGCCGTGGCTGGTCGAGGGGCGGCCCGTCACGGTGAAGGTGGTCGGGCCGAGCAGGGCGATCCAGTCCTGCAATTCGCGGGAGGCGTTGTCGAGATAGCGGTTGCGCGCGGCGCGGCAGATGGCCTCGTGGAAGGCGCGGTTGAGCCGGGCCATCTCGGCGGCGTCGGTCTCGGAAGCCTCAAGAGCCTGCTCGATATCCCTGAGTGCGTCGACCTCGGGCGCAGAGGCGTGTTCGGCGGCGAGGCGCGCAGCCGCGCCTTCCATGATCTCGCGCATGGCGTAAAGCTCGAGCACCTCGGAAATGTCGAGGTTGCGCACAATCACACCGCGGCCGCCGGCGGGCTCGACAAAGCCGCGCGCCGCGAGCCGGCCGAGCGCCTCCCGGACCGGTGTGCGGCTGACCTTCAGCCGCTGAGCGACCTCTTCCTCGCGCAGGCGGTCGCCGGCACGGTAGCTGCCGGCCTGAAGCGCCTCGCAGAGCGAGCGGAATACGGCTTCGCCCAGCGCCACGCCAGCGCCGCGCACAATCGATCCGTCTGCCTTTGCCGGGCGTCTGGCCATGCTTCCTCGTGGGCCGTCAAGCGCATCCTGCCCATGCAGAGATGCCGCTTGCCCTCCATCTGTATATCTTTGTATACAAACGTACGCAATAGCGGACCGGATTGACCGAGGCCGCCGGCGGGCAGAATGTTTCCAACTTCGTCGTACCGGGCAGACGGCATGAGCAGTAAATACGATGTGCTGGTGATCGGCGGCGGCAATGCGGCGCTGTGCGCCGCGATCAGCGCCCGCCGGGGCGGCGCCTCGGTGCTCGTGCTCGAAGGCGCGCCGAAATTCTATCGGGGCGGTAATACCCGCCACACCCGCAACATGCGCTGCGCCCACGACGCGGCAACGGAGATCCTCACGGGCCCCTACACCGAGGACGAGTTCTGGGAGGACCTGCTGCGCGTGACCGGTGGGCAGACTGACGAAATGCTCGCCCGTCACATGATCCGCGAGTCCAAGGACATCCTGAACTGGATCGTGGAGCAGGGCGTGCGCTGGCAGCCGTCGCTTGGCGGCACGCTGAGCCTCGGTCGCACCAACTCCTTCTTCCTCGGCGGCGGTCGCGCGATGCTCAACGCGCTTTATCTCACCGCCGAGCGGCTTGGCGTCGACGTCGAATACGACGCCGAGGTCACCGATCTCGTGATCGAGGACGGCATGTTTCTCGCCGCCCGCGTCAAGCGGCCGATCAAGGGCGAGGCCGAGATCAGCGCGACGTCGCTGGTCGCCGCGGCCGGCGGGTTCGAGGCCAACATCGAATGGCTCAAGCAATATTGGGGCGAAGCCGCCGACAATTTCCTGATCCGCGGCACACCCTATAATCGCGGCTCGATCCTGAAGATGCTGCTCGACAAGGGCGTGCAGGAGGTCGGCGATCCCACCCAGTGTCACGCGGTCGCGATCGACGCCCGCGCGCCGAAGTTCGACGGCGGCATCATCACCCGCCACGACTCCGTCGTGTTCGGCATCGTCGTCAACAAGCATGCGCAGCGCTTCTACGACGAGGGCGAGGACATCTGGCCGAAGCGTTACGCGATCTGGGGCCGTCTGGTTGCGGCGCAGCCCGACCAGATCGCCTACATCATCTTCGATTCAACCGTCGTCACGAGCTTCATGCCGACGCTGTTCCCGCCGATCGCCGGACAGACGGTGGCCGAGCTCGCCGGCAAGCTGGAGCTCGATCCGGCGGCGCTGGAAAAGACCATCGCCGAGTTCAATGCCGCGGTGCGGCCCGGCACGTTCGACCACACCATTCTGGACGACTGCCGCACCGAAGGCATCACGCCGCAAAAGACGCACTGGGCGCGACGGATCGAGACGCCGCCTTATCTCGCCTATCCGGTGCGGCCCGGCATTACCTTTACCTATCTCGGCACGCGCGTGAACAAGGAGGCGCGGATGCTGATGGCCGACGGCAAGCCGTCGGGCAACATGTTCGCGGCCGGCGAGATCATGGCGGGCAATGTGCTCGGCAAGGGCTATGCCGCCGGCATGGGCATGACCATCGGCAGCGTGTTCGGGCGGATCGCAGGACGGGAAGCGGCGAAGCATGCACGGAACTAGCATTCTGGACGAAGCCGACCGTCTGATGACGGTCTGCAATTCCTGCCGTTATTGCGAGGGATTGTGCGCGGTATTTCCGGCGATGGAGATGCGGCGCGCTTTCTCGGATGGCGACCTCAACTATCTCGCCAATCTCTGTCATTCGTGCGGCGCCTGCTACGTCGATTGCCAGTTTTCGCCGCCGCACGAATTCAACGTCAATGTTCCCAAGACGCTCGCTGTCGCGCGTGCGGAGTCTTATGCGGCCTATGCCTGGCCGCAGGCACTGTCCGGCACCTTCGCACGCAACGGCCTCGTCATCAGCATCATCGCCGCGCTCAGCATGGCGGCCTTCATCTTCGGTTTTGCCGCCCTGGTCGACCATAGCGTGCTGTTCGGCGCGCACACCGGTCCCGGCGCGTTCTACAAGCTGATGCCGCACAATGCGATGGCCGCTTTGTTCAGCGCCGCCTTCCTTTACGCGATCCTCGCGCTGGTCATGAGCGTGCGCGCCTTCTGGCGCGACATCGGCGCGCCGATCGGCGGCCGCGCCGACGGCGGCTCGATCCTCCAGGCGATCCGCGACGCGGGTGAGCTGCGCTATCTCCACGGCGGCGGCGTCGGCTGCTACAACGAGGACGACAAGCCGACCGACCGGCGCAAGCTTTTCCATCACCTGACCTTCTACGGCTTCCTGCTGTGCTTTGCTGCGACCTCCGTCGCTACGCTGTATCATTACCCCGGGGGACGCGAGGCGCCATATCCGTGGTGGGATTTGCCTGTCGTGCTCGGCACGCTCGGCGGCATCGGCCTCATCGTCGGTCCGATCGGCCTGTTCGTCGCGAAATCGCGCCGGGCGCCGGAGCTGCTCGACGAGCAGCGCTACGGCATGGATGTCGGCTTCATCGCCATGCTGTTCCTGACCGGCCTCACGGGAATGCTGCTTCTGCTCCTGCGCGAGACTGCTGCGATGGGGCCGCTGCTGGCGCTGCATCTCGGCGTGGTGTTCGCGCTGTTCATCACCATGCCCTATGGAAAGTTCGTGCACGGCATCTATCGCTTTACGGCCTTGGTACGCTATGCGCAGGAGCGACGCAGCGAAGCCGGCTCTTGAGGGGCGTGCTGGGCTGACGTATGTCTTGCGCCCTGCTCGCGCGGAGAGCGAATCGCTCGAGGAGCCGGCGCATGTACATGTTTCTGCCTTTCCTGCTGGCGCTCGCGAGCTGCGGCTGCGTCTGGCGTTCGCGCGCGAGACTGGGCTACGTGCTCTGGAGCGCAACAATCGTTGTCACGGTCGCATGGTTCTTCCACCACGCGACCGATCCGCTGAAATTTTCGTTCTGACCGCAAAACATGGACACGACGAAGATGAGCGAACCACGATCGTTCAGCGCGATACTGAATATGCTTGGGCTGCTCGGGTTCTCGTCTGTCCTGGCGGTCGCTTTCTACTATCAGCTTGCGCTTGGTGAGCTGCCCTGTCCGCTTTGCCTGCTGCAGCGGGCCGGGTTCGTCGCGATCTGCCTGGGCTTCCTGTTCAACATGCGCATCGGGGAGCGGCCCTCGCACTATGCGATGATTATCGTGGCGAGCCTCGTCACCGGCTTCATCTCGATCCGGCAGGTGTCGCTGCATCTCGCGCCTGGAGATCCCGGATACGGCTCGACGCTGTTTTTCTACACCTGGGCGCTCATCGCGGCCGTCGGCGTCGTGTGCTATGTCGCGCTTGTCTTCGTCCGGAAGGACGTGATCGGCAAGCGGGGCGCCCTGGACTCGCCCATGAGCGGACCGGCGTCGAACGCGGTATTCGCGATCTTCGCATGTTTTATTGCCGCAAATCTCCTGTCCACCGTGCTGGAATGTGGAGCGGGCCAATGCGACGACAACCCGGTCCGCTATCTCCTGCTCAAGTGATAAGGGCGTGCGCGACGGCGGCAAGAGTCACGTCGACCTGAAGCGGCCGTCGTGCAGGAACGCGATCGTCTGCTCGATTGCGGCAGGGTGACGCGGCAGTCCGGTATGGGACGCCTTGACGACGATGTGGTCGGCCATGTCGATCAGTTTCGAGCTCGCGACTGAAACTCGTCCGTCATTGGGCCGCGGCAGGACAAAGGCCGAGGCGATCGGAGCAATGGTGCGGCATCCCGCGATGACGCCGATCGCATAATCGGGCCGCGGCAGGGCGGCGAGCACCGGGGCCTGGGCGGTCGAAAGCTGCAGGCCGGCCGGGCCAAAAACGGCGCGGTAGATCGAAAGGTGCTTCAGGAGATCGGCGACCTCGCTGCCACCATTGGGCGTGCCAAGCATCACGACGCGGCCGAGCCGCGACGGCCGGTATCTTGCGATGTAAACTCGCGCGAGCAGCCCGCCCATGGAATGGGCGACGAAGTGGATCGAGCCGTCGCATTGCTCCGCAAATGCGGCGACCGGCGCGTGAATTTCCTCTGCAAGCGCCTCGAGCGGCTTCCTGCGGCTGGGGTAGTTGAGATTGAGCGTCGCGAAACCGCGGCACTGCAGCGCTCGCTCGAGCTTCTTCAGCGACCAGGGGCCGACTCCGATGCCGTGGAGCAGCACCACGCCGTCGCACCGCGCATGCGCGGGTGCAAAAGCTCTGGTCTGCGCGTCACGCAAATTCGCGCTCCGGTGCCGACGCCTGCTCGCGGGCTAAAGAAGTTGCGGTGACGTAGTCAGTCTTGCCGGTGCCGAGCAGCGGCACCTTGTCGACCACCATGATCGTCGCGGGGACGGTCAGCTCGGACGCGCCGATCGCCTTGGCCTCGGCCTGCATCGCGCCGCGTTCGGCGGTCTTTTCGGTCGTCAGCAGCACGATGCGCTCGCCCTTACGCTGGTCCGGGATCGACACGGCAACCGACGCGGCCTGCGGCCACAGCGTCGTCGCGATGATCTCGACCGCCGACAGTGAGACCATCTCGCCCGCGATCTTGGCAAAGCGCTTGGCGCGGCCCTTGATGGTGATGAAGCCGGCAGAGTCGATCGCCACGATATCGCCGGTATCGTGCCAGCCTTCGGCGAGTGCTTCGAGCACGCCGGGATTTTCGGCTCGCAAATAGCCGAGCATCACGTTCGGTCCGCGCACCGAGAGGCGTCCGCCTTCCTCGATGCCGGGGACCGGATCAAGTCGGCTTTCCATCAGCGGCGAGAGGCGGCCGACGGTGCCGGGGCGGTTGGCCATCGGCGTGTTCATCGCCAACACCGGCGCCGTCTCGGTGACGCCATAGCCTTCGAGGATGCGGATGCCGTAGCGCTCCATGAACACCTGCCGCGTCCGGTCCTTGACCGCCTCGGCGCCGGCGATCACCAGGCGCAGGGTGCGGAAGTCGTAGGCGTGCGCCGAGCGTGCATAGCCGGTGAGGAACGTGTCGGTGCCGAACAAGATCGTGGCGCCGGTCTGGTAGATCAGTTCGGGCACGATCCGGTAGTGCAGCGGCGAGGGGTACATATAGATCGGAATGCCCGCGAGCATCGGCATCATCATTCCGCCGGTCAGCCCGAAGGAGTGGAACACCGGCAGTACGTTGAACACTTTGTCATTGGCGTTGGCATCGACCCGTGCCAGCGCTTGCGCCGCGTTGGCGAGGATGTTGCGGTGGGACAGCACTACGCCCTTGGGCGTGCCTTCCGAGCCCGACGTGAACAGCACGACGGCCGGATCGTTCGCTTGGCGAGAGACACGCGGCGCCGTGCCGGCGAGCAGGCCCTTGATCTTGTCGGCCGTACCGATCGAGGCGCGAACATCCTCTAGATAGATGACGCGGGCTTCAGTGGAGATCGCCGCCATCAGCTTGTCGAGCTTGCCCTTCTCGATGAAGGCCTTCGACGTCAGCACGGTCTTGACCTGCGCGGCCTTCATGGCGGCGAGGACGTTGACCGGGCCGGCCGAGAAGTTGAGCATCGCCGGAACCCGGCCGATGTTTTGCAGTGCCATGAAGACGACGGCGACGCCTGCGGAGTTCGGCAGCAGGACGCCGACATTCTCGCCGGCCGAAGTGCCCGCTTCAAGCTTTCGGCTCAGCACCTGCGCGCCGAGGATCAGCTTGCGATAGGTCAGCTTGGTGCCGAGCGCGTCCTCGACGATGACCTTGCCGGTGTCGCGGTCGCGATAGGCGTGTCCGAGCGCCTCGAACAGCGTCTGGTCGAGCATGGCGTTCTTCACCAGGGCGTCGATCATCACATCCTGCAGCGCGCTGCCGGCGGCGTTGCGGCGCGCCTTGCCTTTCAGCTGTTCATCGATCGGAAGCTTGACCGGTGGCAGGATCGTGACCGTCACCCGCGGAAACCACGAGCGCTTGATCTGGCTACTGTCGAGATAGCTGAGACGCGAGCGCTGTGCGCCTTCGATGCGAACCGGCACGACCACGGCGTCGGCCTTGTCCGCGATCATCGCGGTTCCGTCATAGACCTTCATCAGCGAGCCGGAGACGGTGATGCGGCCCTCGGGGAAGATCACCACCGGCTCGCCGGCGGCGACGAGCTTGATCAGGTCGCGCGCAGCCATCGGCTTGGTGGGGTCCATGGTGTAGTGCTTGACCACGCGCAGGAACGGCTTGGCCCACCAGGCCTTGGAGATGCCGGTATCCACTGCGAAGCTTGCGTCGATCGGCAGCACGGCATGCAGCAGCGGGCCGTCGATCAGGCTGACATGGTTCGGCGCGATCAGCATGCGCGTGCCGGGAGGCGGCAGGTTCTCGAGCCCGCGAACCTCGGTGCGGAACAGTGCGCGGAACAGCAGCGCGCCGAAATCGCGTACGCCTTCCTTGCCCCACTTCGTCAGCACGAACCACACCACGCCGAAGCTGGCGACGCCGAGGCCGAAGAAGATCCAGCCGACATGCAATCCGCCCGCCTGCAACAGCGCGACGAACAGCGAACCGACCACCATGAAGGCGGCCTGCAACACGTTGCCGGCGGCGATGATGCGGGCGCGCTCGGTCGGTGCCGACCAGGCCTGGACGGCGGCGAAGGACGGAACGACGAACAAGCCGCCGCCGACAGCGAATGCGACAAAGTCGATCAGCATGCGCAGGCCTGCGAATGACCTTGCGAAGTCGACCGAGGTGATCTCATGCCCCCTCGTGGTCACGCTGATGGCCCAGGCGAGGTCGATGCCGGCCAATCCCATCATGATGGCGCCGATCGGCACCAGCGCAAGGTTCGGGCGAACGTGGCTCAGGCTGGCGGCGAACAGCGAACCGATGGCAATGCCGATCGCGAAGATCGCCAGACACAGCGTGACCACGCCTTCGGTGCCGCCGACGACCTCCTTGACCAGCGCCGGCAGCAGCGACAGCACGATGGCGCCGACCAGCCAGAACCAGGAGACGATCACGGTGCCGTCCCATAGCCGCCGGTCCGCGTAGAGCGTCTTCAACAGATCGAGCGTCGAGGTCCAGGGATTAGTGGTGACGGGCAGATCAGGCGCAGACGGCGTGGTCGCCGGGATGCGGGAGGCGAAGGCCCAGGACAGCAGGGCCAGCACGACCACGGCCGATGCGACCCAGCCCATATGCGCGGACCCGGCCACGAACTGGCCGCCCGCGACGGTGCCGAGGAGGATGGCCATGAAGGTGGCGCCTTCGACCAGCGCGTTGCCGGTCGCGAGCTCTCCGAGCTCGAGCTGATCCGGCAGCATGGAGTATTTCACGGGGCCGAACAGGGCGGCGATGATGCCGAACAGCGCGAGCGCTGCGAACAGCAAGGGCACCGAGTGCAGAAAGAAGCCGGTCGCAGCAAAGCCGGCGGCGAAGATCTCTGCGAATTTGAGCCGCCTTGCGACGACGGACTTGACGTATTTGTCGGCGAGCTGGCCGCCGAGCCCGGACAGGATGAAATAGGGGAAGATGAAGACGGCGCCGGCGACAGTCACCAGGGCATCACCGTGGCCGGTTGCCGCGCTGTAAAGCAGAATGATGACGAGAGCGTTCTTGAGCACGTTGTCATTGAGCGCCGAGAAGAATTGCGCCCAGAACAGCGGCGCGAAACGGCGTGACGACATCAATTCCCTGATCATGACTAGTCCTGTTTTGGTAAGGCAGCCTGAGGTTGTTTTATTGTCGGTGAGGCGTCACGACCGTAAGGTAGAGACGGATGATTGCAGGTTGGCGACGGCCGCCTGCTCTGTCCCCTCCGGGCCTCCGATCCTGTTGGTCTCCAACCGATCTCGTTAGGTTCGCAGATTTCTGGTCACGGCCAGACTCGGGAAGGGCCGCGCTGATCGGGATATCGCGCCGGGCGGTGACGAAAAGCTGAACCGCATCGCAGAGAGACACAGCATCGGACGCGAATGTGGGGACATGATGAGTCCTTTGTTGCAACCGCTTCTTGCATTCGGGCCGACCCGACCGTGCCGGGTGTGGTCGTCTCAGGTGAGATGGGAGAGGTGGCGAAAGGGCGAGAGGCGGCCGAGCAAGCCGGACCTGCGGCCTTCGTGACGGGCACGGGCGCGGCTGGCCCGCCACATCCGGAAGGTCGCGCGGCGCTCAGTGAGCACGCCGGCAATGTCGCAGGCATTCGCAATGCGATCGATCGGCGCCATCGCCAGCCTCAGGGCGGCCCGGCCAAGGCCGGTCACAAGAGCCGCGGCGTCATCGACAAAGGTGGTGGCAATATCAACAGCGAGGGTTTGCATTTTGCAGGTCTCCGAGTTAGTTTGAACAATGTTCAATATGAGTAGCTTGAAAATGAACAATGTTCAAGATGAATCGCTGCGCGACCAGAAAAAAATTAGGCGACGGCTCCAGATCCTGGAGATCGCCCGCGCCATAATTGCAACTAAAGGATTGAGATCATTGAAGGTTCGGGACGTTGCCGAGGCCGCCGGCTGTTCGGTCGGCAGCGTCTATAACGAGTTCGGCGACTTCGACGGGGTGATCCTGACCGTTAATCGGGAGACCGTTCAGGCGCTCACGTTGCGGCTTGCCGGAGTTCCGAGCGAGGATCCCGTTCGCCAGCTCTACGGGCTTGCCGAGACCTATCTCGCATTCTTTGCCGAGCACGCCAATCTGCTGCGTTCGCTGTTCGAGCACCGGATGGAGGACGACCGTCCTTATCCGGACGACATCCTGCAGATGGTGATGGACGCCTTCGCGCTGATGTATCCGCCCCTGGTGCGGCTATTGCCGAAGGCGGATGACGTGAAGATCGCGCTTCTGTCGCGCACTCTGTTCTCCGCGGTGCACGGGATCATCTCGCTCGGCCTCGAAGAGCGCATGGTGGCCGTGCCGCCACAGATGCTGCGCCAGCAGGTCGACCAATTTCTCGACGCGCATCTCGCTGGCCTCGGGATTCTGCCCGTCCGGTGACAGCGGCGCGCAGCTTGTGCACGTTCGCGCGCAACTCACGCCATGGAGAAAGTCCGGTCTGGTGCTAGACCAATACCGGTTGGCGCACGCGGCCGGCGTCGCCGAACACGCGCAGGTAACGATCGATCTCGGAGGGAAGGCCGGTCGCCTTCTCCGGATTGTCGGAGAGTTTGACGGCGGGACGTCCATCGACCGACGACACCTTGCAGACCAGCGAGATCGGATCGAGGTTGAACGAGCCGTCGGGCGTGCAGCCGACGAAGTCGTTGGTGAGGTTGGTGCCCCAGCCGAAGGAGAGCCGGACGCGCCCGGCGAAGTGGTGATAGGTCTCCTCGATCGAGCCGACGTCCATCGCGTCGGAAAAGACCAGCAGCTTGTCCTTGGGGTTACGACCCTTCTTCCGCCACCAGGCGACGATCTCCTCGCCGGCCTGGATCGGCGGCGCGCTGTCGGGGCGGAAGCCGGTCCAGTCGGCGACCCATTCCGGCGCGTCGCGCAGGAAGGCTTTGGTGCCGAAGGCATCGGGCAGCGCGACCAGGAGATTGCCGCCATAGGTCTGGCGCCACTGGTCCAGAATGCGATAGGGCGCCCAGCGCAATTCCTCGTCGTCCTTGGCGAGAGCTGCCGCGACCATCGGCAGCTCATGCGCGTTGGTGCCGATGGCTTCGAGATCATTGTCCATCGCGAGCAGCACATTGGACGTGCCGATGAAGGACGGGCCCAGGCCTTCCTTCACGGCCTCGACGCACCAGCGCTGCCAGAGGAAACCGTGGCGACGCCGGGTGCCGAAGTCGGAGAGGCGCAAATTTTCGAGCTTGCGCAGCCGCTCGACCTTGGTCCACAGCTTGGCCTTGGCCCGGGCATAGAGCACGTCGAGCTCGAAGCGGCCGCGGCCCTTGATGGCCGCGCGCGAGCGCAGCTCGTTGAGGATCGCGAGCGCCGGAATCTCCCACATCGTGGTGTGGGTCCAGGGCCCATGGAAATGCAGCTCGTACTGGCCCTCGACCTTGCGCAGCTCGTATTCGGGCAAGCGGAATTCGGCCAGCCAGCGGATGAAGTCCGCCGAGAACATGTGGGTCTTGCCGTAGAACGTGTTACCGGCAAGCCAGATCAGCTCCTTCTTGGTGAAGCGGATGGTGCGGGCATGGTCGAGCTGGGCGCGCAGCTCACCCTCGTCGATGATCTCGGCGAGCCGCACATGGCGTGACCGGTTGATGACCGAGAAGGTCACCTGCTGACTCGGGTAAGATTCCCGAATCATTTGCAACATCAATAGCTTATAAAAGTCGGTATCAAGCAGGCTGCGGATGATGGGATCCAGCCGCCAGCTGTGATTGTAGGTCCGGCTCGCAATGTCGGTCACTGTCATGGCTGAAATTCTAGCGTGCCAGCCTTGGCGCAACCAGTGGGTTTGGCGAGGGGCTGGCCCCCGCGCGGGTCGGCCCCGTCAGCGGCGGTGAGATAATTCCCTGGTCCAGCGGAGCGGCGCGGTCACCCGCGCAGTGTGGCCGATGGGCCGCAGGTGGGGCCGAATCTTTGTTCAGCCGCCCGCGGCCGTCGCCGCGACGATCTCGAGCTGGTTCCTGATCCAGCGATGGGCCGGGTCTTTCTGGTAGCGCTGGTGCCAGACCATGAACATCGGCAGCTCGGCCAGCGTGCGCGTGCGCGAGGCCAGTGGAATGCGCGTTTGCGCGAAGCCGCGCATCACGCCGGATGCAAGCAGGCTCGGCATGCTCGCGAGCATCTGCGAGCCGCGCAGGAATGAGGGCACGCCGGAGAAGCTCGGCACCGAGATTGCGATGTCGCGGTGGAAGCCGTTGGCCGCAAGCCGCCGGTCGAAGTCGAGGCGCTCATTGTCGGTATAGACCACGGTGACGTGGCGTGCGGCGAGATAGGCGCCGCGGCCGATTGGTGCGGCGCGCGCCCTGGGATCGAAGTAGCAGACGTAGTGGTCCCTCAGCAGTCGCTTCTGCACGATGTCGACGCCGGACGGTGGCAGCGGCGTGATCAGGAGATCGCAGCGGTTTTCGCGCAGCATCGCAGGCGAGGGCGACTGCGAGGGGATCACGCGCAGGTTCAGGCTCTTCACCTGTCCCGCCAGATGATCGAAGAAACGCGGCAGCAGCAGGTCGCGCTGAAAGTCGTTGGCGGCAATCGTCAGCGAGAGCTGCGCGCGCGCGGGCTCGAAGCTGACGCCGCCGGCAAAGCTCCGCATTTCGTCGATCAGCGCGCGCGCCTTTGCGGCCAGCGCCTGCGCATGGGAGGTGGCGACGATGCCGCGGCCGGATTTTGCGAACAGCGGATCGCCGGCGATCCGTCGCAGCTTGTTCAGCCCGTGGCTGACCGCGGACTGGGTCAGGCCGAGCCGCGTTGCGGCTGCTGTGACCGAGCCTTCCTCCAGCACGGCGAGGAACAGTTCGAGCGCGTGGCCGTCGAGGGCCAAATGATCGATTTCTTTCATGCAATATATTATAATCGATCTATTTATCTTGAGAATAGACCGGCTCATGATCTCCCGATAAGCCGCGCGCCCGGACCGGGCGCCCCAGGGAGAGACAACGCCGATGAATGTCCAGGCGCCAGCCTTGCAGGATCCCCGCCTCAACCGCCCGGAGCCATTCGCGCCGCCGCACGGCGATGGTGGCTTCTTCCAGCGCGACCGTTCCATGCATCCGCCTGCGCATGCGCCCGGCTACAAATCCTCGGTGCTGCGTTCGCCGCGCCAGGCGTTGCTGTCGCTGGAGAACACAGTCTCGGAGATTACAGGGCCGGTGTTCGGTCACAACGATCTCGGTCCGCTCGACAATGATCTGATCCGCAACTACGCCAAGGACGGCGATCCCGTCGGCGAGCGCATCATCGTCCACGGCCGCGTGCTGGATGAGACCGGCCGGGGCGTGCCGAACACGCTGGTCGAGTTCTGGCAGGCCAATGCCGGCGGCCGCTACCGGCACAAGAAGGACACGTATCTGGCGCCGATCGATCCGAATTTCGGCGGCTGCGGCCGCGCGCTGACGGACGATACCGGCTACTACTATTTCCGCACGGTGAAGCCGGGCCCCTATCCCTGGCGCAATTACGTCAACAGCTGGCGTCCCGCGCACATCCATTTCTCGGTGTTCGGCTCGGGCTTCGCGCAGCGACTGATCACGCAGATGTATTTCGAGGGCGATCCCCTGATCCCGGTCTGCCCGATCCTGACGACGATCCCGGACAAGGACGCGCTCGATCGCCTCGTCGCGCCGCTCGACCTCAACGCCTCGACGCCGTTCGATTCGCTCGCCTACCGCTTCGACATCGTGCTGCGTGGCCAGCGCTCCACCTATTTTGAAAATCGCACCGAGGGAAACTGAGTCCATGCCGCAGCCGCTCAACTACCTCAAGGAAACCGCCTCGCAGACCGCCGGGCCCTACGTTCATATCGGCCTGATCCCGGCCATGGCCGGTTTCGACATCTTCGAGAAGAATTTCTCGAACATGCTGGCGACGCCAAACTCGCAAGGCGAGCGCATCGTCCTGGAAGGCAAGGTGCTCGACGGCACCGGCTCGCCGCTGCGCGATGTGCTGCTCGAAATCTGGCAGGCCAATGCCGCCGGCCGCTACAATCATCCGGCCGACCGCTCGGCCGGTGCGCTGGAAGAGGAGTTTCGTGGCTGGGGCCGCGCCGGCTCCGACTTCGACAGCGGCCTCGTCACCTTCGAGACCATCAAGCCGGGCGCCATCACCGACAAGACGGGGCGCAAATGCGCGCCGCACGTCAACGTCTGGATCGTCGCGCGCGGCATCAACATCGGTCTCAACACGCGGCTCTATTTCTCCGATGAAGAGGCCTCCAATGCCGCCGATCCCGTGCTCAACCTGGTCGAACCGGCAGTGCGTCGCAAAACGTTGATCGCTACGCGCAGCGAGCGCGCGGGCAAGGTCGTGTATTCCTTCACGATCAATCTGCAGGGGCCGGAAGAGACGGTGTTCTTCGACGTCTGATCGTCGCGATGCAACCAACCCGGTCAGCCGGGTTGGCTGCAACTTGACCCGAGACCAAAGTCTACCCGAGGTAGGCCCGGCCGAGAGGAACCAAATCGCGTCCCGGCGATTCGTTCGACATATCCTCTTGGAGAGCTGTGTCATGAACAGGCTGCAAAAGCCCGAAACTGTCCCTGACGTCTACAATCTGTTTCTCGCTTCTGTACTCTTCATATCACCGTGGCTGTTCAGGCTGACCAACAGCCAGGGCAAGATCGATCTCTGGGTCACGAGCGCGATCATCGTCGTGCTGTCGCTGGCGGCCATAATCGCTTACCGGGACTGGGAGGAATGGCTCAACGTCCTCATGGGCGTTTGGCTCATCGCCTCCCCCTGGCTGCTCGGGTTCCCGCATACGCGGGCGATGCATCTCAGCATCGGCTTTGGCGTCTTCATCGTGCTGTTGGCCCTGCTCGATCTCTTCCTTCACTATGAGGAGAGGCATCCGGACGAAATGTCCATGGAATCCGGGCAGGAGAGGGCGCATCGGTAGCGGCCGGTGCGCCGGTGCGGCGGGCGCGTCAATTGTCCCCGCCGTGGAGCTGCGCGCGAAAGGCGCGTGGCGATAGTCCCGTGGCGGCCGCGTAGACGCGGCTGAAATAGGCGGGATCCTCGAAGCCAAGCGTGTAGGCGATCGTCGAGACCGGACGGTTGGTGTAGACGAGGTTGCGTCGTGCCTCGCGGATCAGCCGGTTGAGGATCAGGTGCGAGGCGGTATCGCCGGTCGCCGCGCGCGTCACCCGGTTGAGATGGGTCGGCGTGATCGACAGCGCGTCGGCGTAGTCGGCGACACTCCAGCGCTCCAGATGATGCTGCTCCAGCAGCACCTCGAAGCGGCGGAACAGGCCGGATTCGGCCGTGCCAGTGCCGCCGCTCTGGCTCGTGAGCGCGCGGGCCACCAGCCCGATCATCGCTGCCGACAGTGCGCGCAGCACATGCGCGCGGCCGAAATCGCGCGCGGCGTGTTCGGCGAAGATCTGCTTCATGGTGGCGCGGATCTGCGGCGTGCCGCGCACCACGGCCGAGCGCGACAGCGCGCCGCGCAGGCCTTCGGATGCGAGCAGCGTCTCGTCCAGGATTTCCGCGGCGATCGTCAGCACCCAGCCTAGGGTCTCAGGCATGAAGCGGAAGCCGTGGACGTGGCCGACCGGCACGTTGACGATCTGCATCGGCCTCAAGGGCACCACGCGCCCGTCGAGCGTCGCCTCACCGCCACCGCGCTCGATCAGCAGCACCTGGTGCAGCCGGGCATGACGGTGCACGGCCAAGGTCCAGTCGTGCAGCACCGAGCGGGACGCGAGCGTCTCGCAATGCACGACGTCGGGAAGGTCGCCGGACTCGCCGAAGAGGTTGTAGACCCGGATCGCCGGGGCGGGGGCTGCGGTTCTCATGTTCGAATAGTACAAGACAAAGGCGAAACCCTCCATCGATTTGCAGCGCCTTGTCTGCAAAAAAGTGCCGACGGGAGGACGTAAAAATGAAGGTTCAGGTCTGTATCATCGGCGGTGGGCCGTCCGGGTTGCTGCTGTCCCAACTGCTGCACTTGAAGGGCATCGACACGGTCGTGCTGGAGAAGTACAGCCGCGACCACGTGCTGGCCCGCATCCGCGCCGGCGTGCTCGAGCACGGCTTCGCAAAGCTGATGCGCGAGGCGCAATGCGGCGAGCGGATGGACCGCGAGGGCGAGATCCACGGGGGATTCGAGATCGCCCATGACGGCGTACTCTCCCACATCGACCTGCACAGGCATTCCGGCGGCAATTCGGTGCTGGTCTATGGCCAGACCGAGCTGACGCGCGACCTTTACGAAGCGAGCGACCGCCTCGGCGGCAAGGTTGAGCACAACGCCGAGGAGGTGACGCCGTTCGATCTTGCGTCGGACCGGCCGTACGTGACTTACCGTTCGGGCGGCGAGACCATCCGCGTCGATTGCGATTACATCGTCGGGGCCGACGGCTTTCACGGCGTCAGCCGCAAGTCGATCCCGAAGGATGTGCTGCGCGAATATGAGAAGGTCTATCCGTTCGGATGGCTTGGCGTGCTGTCGCGGACGAAACCGGTGTCGCCTGAGCTGATCTATGTGAAGCACGAGCGCGGCTTTGCGCTCTGTTCTCTGCGCTCACAAGTGCTGAGCCGTTACTACATCCAGGTGCCATTGACCGACAAGGTGGAGGACTGGAGCGACGATGCGTTCTGGGCCGAGCTGAAGCGTCGCCTGCCGGAGGAGGTCGCTGGCCGCTTGACCACGGGACCGTCGATCGAGAAAAGCATCGCGCCCCTGCGCAGCTTCGTCGCCGAGCCGATGAGCTATGGCCGCCTGTTCCTCGCGGGCGATGCCGCCCACATTGTGCCGCCGACCGGTGCGCGCGGGCTGAACAGCGCCGCCTCCGACATCTATTATCTCTACCACGCCATGCTCGCGCATTATCAGAACGGCGACGATTCCGGCCTCAAGGGCTACTCCGCCAAGGCGCTCGCGCGGATCTGGAAAGCGCAGCGCTTCTCGTGGTGGATGACGATGCTGTTGCACCGCTTCCCCGACCGTCTCGACTACGAGGATCGTCTTCAGCAGACGGAGCTGGAATATCTGCTCTCGTCCGAGACCGCGCAGCGCCTTCTCGCGGAGAATTATGTCGGGCTGCCGTTTTAGGTAGACCGGCAGCAATGACTCAGCATATCTGCCCATTGTCGCCCCAGTCGCAAATGTGACCGGGCCAGCCCCGGACCGACGGACCGAACCATATTGGAATGCCGTCCCAGAAAATCCAGCGGCCATCCGGTTCAAGCGGAAGCTTGTAGAACCTGCCGGCGGTGGCGGAATGGCCCATATAGAAGGGCGCGCGTACTATGACGCGTCGTTTCTCGCGAGCCACGGCGGACGTTGTGAGCATGGCGATCGCGATCAATCCAATCGACAAGAGCTTGATTGGGGACATCGAACTGGCCTTTTAGCCCTTGATGGCGCTGCAACCTTAGCCCGTTTCTTCAACCTTGGGCAGGCGAACCTGCCCGAGCTGTCATGGCGTATTTGCGCCAGTTGAAAAACGCACCGGGCCACGACGGCAAAAAGCGGTTCCCGCCCGCTACCCCGCGCCAGCCGCTTCAATTCGGCGAGCGCCTGCACATGCGGCGCAGAGACCTCTCACCAGTCTCGCCGCCGCACCATAGCCGATGCGAAGCATCGGCGTTCTGAGAACGGCGGCCGAGCGCCGCCTATGCCCCCCTCTCCCACAAGGGGAGAGGGGAGGCCTGGGCGCGGCTTAGCGGCTACTTCCCTTCCAGCGTGTTGACCGGTATCCAATCCGGCGGCAGTGGATTTGCGGTGAGCGCCCTCGCGCGTTTGGCAAACAGAGATGATGGCGCATCTATCTTAGCTACGCCGTCGAACGCGTCAGCCGCCTTCGCGAACTCCTGCGCTCGCCAGCAGGCCAGCCCTTCCGCATACGCGGCGGCCACCTTTGTCTGCTCCGCGCTCTCCGCGCCCTTGTCGGCCAGCGGTTCGAACACCTTGATCGCCTCGCCGCGGCCCAGCACCCTGATCGCATCGAGCTCGCGCCAGGCGAATGTGTCGCCAGTCTGCGCCATCGTCGTTTCCGATGCCATGATCGCCGTGCCGTAATATTTGTTGGCACCTTCGAGCCGCGAGGCGACGTTCACGGTGTCGCTCATGACAGTGTAGTTGAAGCGGCGGCGGGAGCCGATATTGCCGACCACGGCTTCACCGCTGTTGAGCCCGATGCGATGCGACAGGCCGTGGCCGGCGAAGGCGGGATTATTGGCATTGAGCTCCGCCAGCTTCTCGTGGCAGTTCAGCGCGGCGCGGACGGCATTGCGCGCATGGGCGGGATCGTCGGCTGGCGCCCCGAACATCGCGACGATGGAGTCACCGATATATTTGTCGACATAGCCGCCATGGCTTTCGATGATGTCCGTCATGGCGGACAAATATTCGTTCATCAGCGTCACCAGCTCGGCCGGCGTCATTGTCTCCGCGATGGAGGAGAAGCCGCTGAGGTCGGAGAAGAACATGGTAATGTTGCGTATCTCGCCGCCGAGCGCCGGCATCTTGCCGGAGGCCACCATGGTGTTGATGACTTCGGGGGCGAGGTAGAAGGCGAAGCTCTTGCGCAGGAAGCGTTCGTCACGATCGGCGAGCACGAAGCGGTAGCCGATCATCATCGCAAGCGCGGCAAGGCTCGCGAGTGCTGGCTCCGCAAGTGGCAGCGCCAAGGCGTGTACGAATGCGCCGACAGCCATGGCTGCGTAAGCGGCGGTGAGGACGAGCCAGGCGATCAATGCGCCACCCGGAGCGAACACGCACGCCGCGCAGGCGATGATCGCCGCGAACACGATCGTGAGAATGCTCCGCAGCGGAAAGCCGAGCTCGGTCACGGCATCGCGCTCGATCAGATTTCGGACGGCGGTGGCATGCACGAAGACGCCGGCGACTGCGTTGTGGGCCTTCTGCGCGGCCTGTGCCGGGGCAGGCAGGGCGCATCGCGCGGCCGGCGTCCCGTCATAACCGCCCGACAAGCGCATCGAGGTGAGTTTGCGATCATCGAAGGTGAGGATGCTGCCGAGCAGCACGACCTTGCCGTCGAAGGCGCGGCGGAAGAAATCGCGGTCGCCCTTCTCGACGCAGGCGCGCAGATCGGCGAAAGAGAAGGTCGGGACGTCGCGGCCCAACCCTCGAAAGTTGAGTGTGAGTGTGTTCGGCGCCGCACTCGGGATTGCATAGCCGGACAATTCGGTCGCACCGGACGGCGCAATCTCGGGCTTTCCCCCGAGCGCGCGCGCGGCGAGCTCGACGGCCATGGCGGGTACCGGCTTGCCGTCGATGGAGAAGCTCAGCGGCATCCGCCGAATGATGTCGTCGGTGTCGGTGTGGACGTTGAGGGCGCGGACATTGTTTTTCGCCGCCAGTCGCTGCGCGGCGTACGGCGCGTCCGGATGGTCGTTGCTCAGGATCTCGCCGAGCACCAGCTTGCCGCTTTCGGAGATCTGCCGCAGCGCGATCAGGTAATCGCGGTCAAACCCCTTCATGCGCGCGCCGAGCGGCGCCTCGCCGAAAGGAATCTCCGACTGCTCGATCGAGCTCGGAAAAATGACGTCGAAGCCGATCACCTTGGCGCCGCCGTCGGCGATGCTCCCGAGCACCCGGCCGATCTCGCGCGTCCAGGTCTGCGTCGGCGATCCCTTGAAGGGCGGTGCGTCGTAGGTCTCCCCGTCGATCGCCACGACGACAACCGGCGACGTGGCGGGATCGCGCCGGTCGCCGACGATCCTGCCGCGCAGCGCCGTGAGGATGTCGAGCGAGAGGCCTTGCAGCGTCTGGAGCGGCGGAGACGTGAAGACCGCGCCCGCAAGGAGCGCAATCAGGATCGCCGCAACGATGTCCCGTCTGCCGATCCGCCGCATCGCCCCGTCGCTAGCCGCCTATTCGAGCCGCAGCAGGCGGCCGACGATCGGCGTCGGCGACGACGTGGCGCCGGCGTCGACCTGGAAGGCGTAGCGTTTGGCGCCGAGGATGGCGAGATAGCTGCCGCCGGGCGTCAGCGACTTCCCAGCCTTGGCAAAGTCATAGAACTTGCCGCCAATCATGATGTCATTCCTGAGCGGCACGCTGATCGTGGGCTCCTTGCCGTCGGTGCGCTCGATGACCAGCGTGCTGCCGCTCTTGGCCTGGACCAGCGGAGAGACGCCATAGATCGTGGGAATCTTGGACGGCGCGCTCTTCGTGTCGGACCGCATGGTGCGGAAGGTGGTTGCGGCGCTTTGGTTCGCCTCGCGTTCGGACAGCCGTACCGCATTGGTGTCGCAGGGCACCTTTTCCCGCTGTACCTCGCCGAGCTGCACGGTGCTCTGCTCGGCGCCGACCAGAACGAACCCTTCGCTGATGGTCTCGCGCAGGCAGGATTTGAGATAGCTGAGCGTGATGCTCGCCTTCGGCCCGAGCTTGATGATCTTGCCGGGCGCCACGTAGTCCATGAACGCGATGCCGTCGACCTTGCCCTGGACGTCCTCGACGATCGCGGCCGGTGTCTCCGCCAGGGCGGGGGCCGCAAGACAGAACGCGCCGACAACGGCGCCGATCAGGCTTCTCATGGGTATTCTCATCCAATTCGACCGATGCTTTGCCGGTCCCTGTCCTGGTCCGATGCGTAGCAGCGGAGCGCCCAGGCAAGTGTGACCAGAATCACTCTTAGATATTGAGTGCACTTTATCAGGAAGAGGTTCAAACCGGCGACCGGAGAAAGCGGAGCCGCGGCAAGCTGACGTCCCGACAGCAATGTCAGGCGGCGGGGACCGTCCCGGGCGCGCGGGCCTCGACCAGACAACTTTCAGCCACTCTCTCTACTATAGGGACGAGCGGGGTCTCGGTCTTCTGAAATGGCGTCGCCCGCTGCCCGGCGGCGATCTCCACGACCTCGCCCCAGCGCGACAGGAAGGCCTCGACGCAGGCGGGATCGAACTGCCGTCCCTTGTTCTCGACCAGGTAATTGCGGGCCACTTCGAGCGGCATCGGCTCTTTATATGGCCGCCGCGTCGTCAGCGCGTCGAATACGTCGGCGACCGCGACCACGCGTGCGGCGACCGGGATCTTGTCCGCCCTGAGGCCGTTGGGATAGCCCGCGCCGTCCCAGCGCTCGTGATGGCCTGCGGCAATTTGCGCACCGAGCTGGATCAGCTCGCAGCTGGAGCCCGCCAGGATTTTCTCGCCGATCGTCGCATGGGTCCGGATCACCGCCATCTCCTCGTCGGTGAGCTTGCCGGGCTTGAGAAGAATGTTGTCGGGAATGGCGACTTTGCCGACGTCGTGCAGGGGAGCGGCAAGATAGATGTCGCGGCAGAGCCGGGCCGGCAGGCCGAGCTGCTCGGCGATGATGCGGCTGTATCGGGCGACGCGCAGCGTGTGCTCGCCGGTGTCGTTGTCGCGGTATTCGACCGCGAGCGCGAGCCGCAGGATGATCTCCTCCTCGCGCTCGCCGAGCTTCTGGGTCGCGGCCGCCACCGCGCTCGCCAGATCCGCGGCGCGGTCGTTCTGCCTGCGTACGGCTGCACCGAGCCGCACCAAATTGCGCAGGCGCACCGTCATCTCGACGCTCTGCGGCTGCTTGGGGAGGAAATCGGTTGCACCAGCCTGCAGCGCTTCCATCTTGACGTCATCGGTCTGCCGCGAAGTGATCATCGCGATCGGGATGTCTGCGCAGCCGGGCAAGGTGCGGAACGTGCGGATGAAGGCGATGCCGTCCATATGGGGCATCTCGTAATCGACCAGCACGAGGTCGAACACACGTTCGCGCGCGCAGGCGAGCGCCTCGACGGGATCGAGGAAGGTGGTGGCCTCGATCAGGCCTTCGGCTTCGATATGATGTTTCAGGAAATTGAGGACGGAGCGGCTGTCATCAATCAGAAGCGCTTGGGTCAGCATCGGCGGCCGGGCTCGTTCGGATGGCGAGGCATGACCTCAACGAATAGCCTTTGCGATTTAACGCGAAGCAAACATCAAGCCCGCGGCAAACTGCTCATGACTGCGCGCAGCGCATGAAATTTGAGCGGGCCATGCGCGTCTGCGTGCATACGCGAAGTCCTCCGGATTGTGACCCGTAGTTGTACGGTGATGTCCATTAGGGGTTTGCACACTCTCCGACACGAATAGTCGTTGTGCGGGATTCGCGCGATGCGCAGCGAATCCGGGGAAATTTGGGGGACGAATGTCGTCTGATGTCACCGAGCCGAAGTGGTCCCTGCGGCTGCCGGCGGATTGCAGCATCGCTGCGATCCGTAACGTCTATGACCTGATCCGCGAAGCTTTCGGCCGGCAGGACCGGCTCGAGATCGATTGTTCGAGCGTCGACAAGGCCGACGTGACCTCGATCCAGCTTCTGCTGTCGACCGCCAAGACCGGTGAGGCCCAGGGCCGCCCGGTGGTCCTCACATCATTCTCCCAGTCTTTGCGCAACACTCTTCGCCGCGCCGGCTTCGCCAGCGAGGCCATGATCGATCAGCACTTCCCGCAAAAGAAAGATGGCACCTAATGGCCACGATTCTCACGGTCGACGATTCCCCCAGCATTCGGCAGATGATCAAGGTCGTGCTCGAGCCGGCCGGTCACAACGTGATCGAGGCCGGCGACGGCGCGCAAGGGCTCGCCAAGGCGCAGGCCGGCAAGCTCGATCTCGTCATCACCGACCTCAATATGCCTGTCATGAACGGGCTCGAGCTGATCCGGGCGCTGCGCAAGCTGCCGAGCGCGGTCGGCATGCCCATCGTGTTCCTGACCACCGAATCCAACGACGCGGTGAAGCAGGAAGCCAAGAGCGCCGGCGCCACCGGCTGGATCACGAAGCCGTTCAAGCCCGAGCAGCTGCTCGCCGTCGTCGGCAAGTTGGTGCGCGCATGAGCGCGATGGACCCGACCGAGGTTTTTCGCCAGGAAGCCAGCGAGCTGTTCGAGGTCCTGGAAGGGGCCTTGCTCGACCTCGGCCAGCGTCCCGACGACCGCGAGCTGGTCGATTCCGCCTTCCGCGCCCTGCACACGATCAAGGGTTCGGGCGCCATGTTCGGCTTCGACAAGGTCGCCTCCTTCACCCACGAATTCGAGACCGCCTTCGATCGTGTCCGCAAGGGCGAGATCAAGCCGACGCAGGAGCTGATCTCGGTCGCGCTCGCGGCCAAGGATTATATCCGCGCGCTGATCGAGGATCCGCAATCGACCGACGACATCATCGGCGAAGCCATCCTCGATGATCTCAAGCGCTTCGTGTCGGCCGACCAGCCTGCCGCTCCGGTCGCCGAGATCATCGAGGCGCCGCCGCGGGCTCCAGCTGAGAGCAAGCAAGCCGGCTGGCACCTGTATCTGGAATTTGAATCCCACATCCTGCGCAACGGTTCGAATCCGCTCGACCTGTTGGAAGACCTCAGCAAGCTTGGTCCCTGCTTCGTCGTGCCGATCACTGAGGGAATCCCGTTCCTCGACGAGATGGAGCCGGAAGACTGCTATCTGAAATGGGACGTCAAGCTGCACGCGGCTTGCGACAAGGACGCGATCGACGACGTCTTCATGTTCGTCCAGGACGAGATGAAGCTCACGCTCTCACCATTGGAGCATGTCGAAGCGCCCGCGCCGGCACCGCTGTTCCAGCTTCTCGACGAGGAGCCGGGCCCGGCGGCCGAGATGCCCGCGCCTGTGATTGAGGTTGCTGCTGCGCCGGCCGCCGAGCAGCCCCTCGCGAAGGCGGAGCCCACATCCGAAGCCAGGTGCGATGCCAGGTCCGAAACGAAGCCCGAGATCAAGCGTGAGACGGCGCCCGCGCGTCGCGAGGAAGCCAAGCAAGAGCGCGGCATCGCCACCGTCCGTGTGCAGGCCGAACGTCTCGATGAATTGATGGACCGGGTTGGCGAACTCGTCATCGCCCAGGCGCGGTTGACCCAGCTCGCCGCGTCCGGTTCCGATCTCTCGATCAAGATGATCGCCGAGGAAATCGAGCGCCTCGCCTCGTCCTTGCGCGACACCACGATGGGCGCGCGCATGGTGCCGATCGGATCGCTGTTCGGCCGCTTCCGCCGCCTGGTGCATGACCTGTCGCGGGACCTGTCGAAGCCGGTCGAGTTCGTCACCACGGGCGAGGATACCGAGCTCGACAAGACCATGATCGAGTGCCTTGCCGATCCGCTGGTGCACCTGATCCGCAATGCCATCGACCACGGCATCGAGGACACCGCGACGCGCGCTGCCAATGGCAAGACCGCGCAGGGCCGGATTGAGCTCGCCGCCGTTCATTCCGGCGCGCAGGTGCTCGTCACCGTGAAGGACAATGGCGGCGGCCTCAACACCGCACGCGTTCGAGCGAAAGCGGAAGAGCAGGGGCTGATTGCTGCCGGCGCCGTGCTCACCGATCACGAGATCCACCAGTTCCTGTTCCATCCGGGCTTCTCGACCGCGCAGACCATCTCGGCGCTGTCCGGCCGCGGCGTCGGAATGGACGTGGTCAAGCGCACCATCGAGAACATGCGCGGGTCGATCGACCTGTCCACCAGGCCGGGCGAAGGCACCACCGTGACACTGCGTCTGCCGCTGACGCTCGCGATCATCGAAGGCCTCCTGATCCGCGTCGGCGAAGGCCGCTACATCATTCCGCTTTCGGTGGTGGAGGAATGCGTCGAGCTGACGGCCGAGGACGAACGCTCGCGAGGCCGCAATTTCCTCAACGTGCGCGGCAACCTCGTCCCCTTCCTGCGCCTGCGTGACATCATGTCCTCGTCGGGTTCGCCCGACCGGCACCAGAAGACGATCATCATCTCAACCGGCGAGACCCGCGTTGGCCTCGTCGCCGACCAGATCATCGGCAACCACCAGACCGTGATCAAGTCGCTCTCCAAGCTGCATTCCGACGTCACGATCTTCTCCGGCGCGACGATCCTGGGTGACGGCACGGCGGCGCTGATCCTCGACGTCGCGCAGCTCGTCACGTTGGCGCAGTCGAAGGTCGAGAAGCAGCATATCAGCGAGGCGGCGTGATGAACGATGGTTTGGCCGGCGAGCATCAGGCCGACGCGATGCAGGTCGTGATGATCGGCCTCGGCGACGAGAAATTCGCGCTCGACGCGGGCCTTGTGCGCGAGATCATCGATCCGGTGCCGCTGACCAAGGTTGCGGGCGCGCGCTCCTTCGTTCCCAGCGTGATCAACGTGCGCGGCAACGTCATTCCGCTTGCGGACCTGCGCATTCGCTTCGGCATGCCGCAGCTCGACAACTCTGCCGACACGCGCATCGTCGTCATCGAGCTCCAGCTCGACGGCGAGCCGGTTCTGGTCGGCGTTACCGCCGACAAGGTCTACGAGGTCACGGAGATATCGCAGTCTGACGTGCAGCAGACACCGCGCGTCGGCATGCACTGGAAGCCGGAGTTCATTCGCTTCATCGCCAAGTGGCGTGAAGAGTTCGTCATCGTTCCCAACATGGAACGCATCCTGAATTGAAATCGTGGTCCCACGGGCGGGACTCTGGGGTAGGGGCTGAAGATGAGGTTTACGGTCAAGGCGAAGCTGGCCAGCGCGTTCGGCCTGGTCATCATCCTGTCCATGGTGGCGGGCGGCGTGGCTTACACGAAGCTCGGCGACATGATGGCGACCGCCGATAGCATGGTCCTGCGTGCCAAGCGCATGGAAAGGGCGACCGAGATCGAGAAGACGATCCTGTTGCAGTTGCGGGCAGAGAAGAACGCCATTCTCGGAACCGAAGTCGAAGCGGAACAGTTCGCCGCCGATGCCGCCAAGCGGCGCGAAGACGCGATGAAGATCCGTGATGAGGTTTATGCGCTGGCGAGCGAAGCCGGCAGGAAGCTGCTCGACGGCTTCGCGGCCGCCTATGCGAAGATGAACGCCTACCAGGAAGAAACGATCCGCCTCGCGAAGACCGACAAGGCGAAAGCGACCGATCGCTCGATGAACGAAGGCCGCAAGGTCGTCGCCGATGCGCTGGAGTCGATGGGCGCCTATGTGCAGAATACCAAGAAGCAGATGGCCGACCAGGCCGCCCAATCGAAAGAAGAAGGACACCAGGCGCAGTTCCTGCTGATGACGCTCATCGGCATTTCGCTGCTCGTTGCGATCGGCGCGGCTCTGTGGATCTCGATCTCGATCAGCCGTTCGCTTGGCCGCGCAGTCAGCCTTGCCGGAGCGGTGGCTGACGGCGATCTCAACCAGACTATTCCCTCCGCCAGCAATGACGAGATCGGCGATCTCATCAAGTCTCTGAACACGATGGTCGAGAAGCTCCGTCAGATTGTCTCCGAGGCGCTGACGGCCGCGCAGAATGTCTCCGCCGGCAGCCAGGAGCTCTCCGCCAGCGCCGAGCAGCTCTCGCAGGGCGCCACCGAGCAGGCCTCGTCCGCTGAGGAAGCTTCCTCCTCGATGGAAGAGATGGCCTCGAACGTGAAGCAGAACGCCGACAATGCCAACCAGACCGAGAAGATCGCCGCGCGGTCGGCCCAGGACGCCGAAGCCAGCGGCGTCGCCGTAGGCCGCGCCGTCCATGCGATGCAGACCATCGCCGAGAAGATCACGATCGTGCAGGAGATCGCGCGCCAGACCGACCTGCTCGCGCTCAACGCGGCGGTCGAAGCCGCGCGCGCCGGTGAGCATGGTAAGGGCTTTGCCGTGGTCGCCTCCGAAGTGCGCAAGCTCGCCGAGCGCAGCCAGGCGGCTGCGGCCGACATCGGAACGCTGTCGACGGAAACGGTGAAAGTCGCCCAGGAAGCCGGCGACATGCTGTCCAAGCTGGTGCCCGACATCAAGAAGACCGCGGAGCTGGTCCAGGAGATCACCGCGGCCTGCCGCGAGCAGGACGTGGGTTCGGCCCAGATCAACCAGGCGATCCAGCAACTCGACAAGGTCGGTCAGCAGAACGCTAGCGCCTCCGAGCAGGTCTCCTCGACCTCTGAAGAACTCGCCTCGCAGGCCGAGCAGCTGCAGTCGACGATCTCGTTCTTCCGCATCGAGCAGGGCGGACGCGGCGGGCGCGCGACGGCTGCGCCGATCGACCATGCCGTCAGTCAGCTCCGTGCCAAGGCTGCGCACATGGCGGCCGCTGACCGTGACGGAAAGAAGCCTCAGGTCAAGCCGGTGCGCGCACTCAAGGTCGCTGGCGGCGGCGGATTTGCCTTCGACATGCAGGATCGCGAGGACGATCGCGACGCCGAGTTTCAACGCTGACGGATGGCCTGGCCTTACGCCGGACCGCGCATTCAAACCTTCTGACCCTGGACTGCAATCATGGCCGTGACCTCGCAATATCTGACGCTCGGGCTCGCCGGCGAGACGTTCGGCATCAGCATCCGCAATGTCCGCGAAATCCTGGACATGCGACCAATCTCGCGCCTGCCGCACGCGCCGGACTTCCTGCTCGGAATGATCGACGTGCGCGGCAGCGGCTATCCGATCGTTGACCTCCGTATCAAGCTTGGCTTGCCGAGTGTAGCGGCGACCGAGGCCACCCGGATCATCATTCTCGACGTGCCGATGCAAGATCGCCTGGTCGGCGTCGGCTTTGTCGCGGATTGCGTCTTCGAGGTGACCGATATCGACGAGAGTACTCTCGAACCGGTTCCAGCCGTCGGCGGCCGCTGGCAGTCGGACTACATCGCCGGCATCGGACGAAAGGGCGACAGGTTCGTGATCATCTTCGACCTGGCGCGCTTGATGGCAGGAGCGGACATGCCGGCGCAGCCCGATGCCGCTTCCAAACCTCCAGTCGCGGCTTAGGACCGCGCCTTTCGCAGAGTCGGTATTGCGTCAGTTCAAGAGACAACGAATTCGAGGAATGAGAGATGAGACTTACGGTTAAAGCCAAACTGGCGAGCGCCTTTGGCACGGTGATTATCCTGTCGGCGATCACCGGTGGGCTCGCTTATGTCAAGCTGAGCCAACTTGCGGACACATCGGAGTTGCTGGTCCAGCGGTCGGGACGGATGGAGCGGGCCGGCGAGCTCCAGAATTTCGTCCTGACCCAGGCTCGCGCCGAGCGCGACATCATCATCGCCTCGACCGAATCTGAGATGCAGGCGATCTCGGACGAGATCAAGCTGGGACGAAAGGAGGCGACCCGCCTCCGCGATGAAATCTATGCGGGCACGTCCGAGGCCGGAAAGCGCCTGATCGAGAAGTTTTCGGCTGCGTACGACAAGATGAATGCGACCGAAGATTCCGTCATGAAGTTCGCTTTCTTGAACTCGAACAACCGAGGTGCTCAGCTCTGGGCGTCCGAGGGGCAACCCATTCTGAAGGAGTGGAACGACTCCATCGATGCGCTTTTCGCGGAAACCAGCCGCGCGGCAAGCTCGACCGAGCGAGCTAACGTCCTGATGGCACTCCAGACAATCAGGCTGGAGGGCGCACGAGCCCAGCGGCAGGTCGCGCTGACCTTTTCGGCGACCAGCATGGATGAGCTGAATGCGTCGATGAAAGTGATGGACGACCGCCTGACTGCGCTTCGGGACTCCGTGCAGCAGAGCTTCGCTCCGCTGACGGTCGCCGGACAGTCGTCGACCACCCTCGCGGCACAGACGGAACGGGTTCTGAAGATCATTGCCAAGGTGACGGACATCGTGAGGGAAGGCGGCAATATCCGCGCCGCAGCGCTGGCCGCGACCGAGGGAAAAGCGAACGCCGCGGAAGCGATCACGACATCGGCGAACTACATCTCCTATCAGAAGAAGGTGATGAGAGAGCAGGCGGCTGAAGCCGCAGCCGACGCGAGCCAGGCCAAGATCATCTTGATCAGCATCATCATCGCGTCGCTTCTGGTGGCTGTCGGGTCAGCCGTCTGGATCGCGATCAACATCAGCCGCGGTCTCTCCCGAGCCGTCGGTCTCGCCGATGCGGTCGCGCTCGGCGATCTCAGTCAGAAGATCGATGTATCGAGCGATGACGAGATCGGCGATCTGATCAAGGCTCTGAACGTGATGACAGTGAACCTGAACGCGACGGCCGGGATCGCCAACGAGATTGCGCATGGCAACCTCACCGTTGAGGCGAGGCCGCTCTCGGACAAGGATACGCTCGGGCTGGCCCTGGAGCGTATGGTCGAGAAGCTTCGCCAGATCGTGTCCGAGGCTCTGACCGCGGCGCAGAACGTGTCCGCGGGCAGCCAGGAGCTTTCGGCCAGCGCAGAGCAGCTCTCGCAGGGGGCGACCGAGCAGGCGTCCTCCGCAGAAGAGGCGTCCTCCTCGATGGAGGAGATGGCGGCGAACGTGAAGCAGAACGCCGACAATGCCAACCAGACCGAAAAGATCGCGGCGCAATCGGCCAAGGACGCCGAGGCCAGCGGTGCCGCCGTGGGCCGTGCGGTGGAAGCGATGCAGACGATCGCGGAGAAGATCACCATTGTTCAGGAGATTGCACGGCAGACAGATCTGCTCGCCCTGAACGCGGCAGTCGAAGCCGCACGTGCCGGCGAGCATGGCAAGGGCTTTGCCGTGGTGGCCTCAGAGGTGCGGAAACTTGCCGAGCGTAGCCAGGCGGCGGCGGCCGAGATCGGTTCTCTCTCGAGTGAGACCGTGAAGGTCGCGCAGGATGCCGGGAATATGCTCGCCAAACTGGTGCCCGATATCAAGAAGACGGCCGAACTGGTTGAAGAAATCACGTCGGCCTGCCGCGAGCAGGATGTCGGCTCCTCGCAGATCAACCAGGCGATTCAGCAGCTCGACAAGGTCGGCCAGCAGAATGCCAGCGCCTCCGAAGAGGTCTCCTCGACCTCGGAGGAGCTCGCCTCGCAGGCCGAGCAGTTGCAGTCGACGATCGCCTATTTCCGCATCGAGCAGGGCGCCAAGGTCCAGGCGGCGGCGCCGATCGACCGTGCAGTTAATCAGTTGCGTGCGAAGGCTGCCGCCATGGCGGCGGCGGAGCGGCCGGCCAGGAAGCCGCTGGCCAAGCCGGCGCGTGCCATGAAGGCCGCGAACGGCGGCGGGTTCGCCTTCGACATGAATGACGGTGAGGACGATCGGGACGCCGATTTCCAACGCTAGGATATCCCGGAAGCCGGTCCATCCTCGTGGTGGACCGGTTCGTGCTCAATGATCGCGTAAACGCGTAAGGTTTCGAGATGGCGCCTATTGCCCGACATTCTGTGCATGCGGCCATCGCTCGCCGGAGCAGACGGCCATGATGCCGGCCGTGCAGCATACGGCCGTGCATCTGTCGGACCGCCACTTCCGGGCCATTGCCGAGCTGATCGAAGGCCAGGTCGGCATCAAGCTGCCGCCAGGCAAACGGCTGATGCTGGAAGGCCGATTGCATAAGCGTGTGCGCGCGCTGAATTATTCCGATCTCAACGAGTATGTCGACAATCTGTTCGAGGCGGATCATTTCGAAACTGAGCTGACCCATCTCATCGATGTCGTCACCACCAACAAGACCGACTTCTTCCGCGAGCCCCAGCACTTCACGTTCATACGGGAGGTCGCTGTTCCGGCTCTGCTCAAGCTACGCGGACGCAGGAACGCGAACCTGAAGATCTGGAGCTCGGCGAGCTCCACCGGCATGGAGGCTTATACGACTGCGATGGTGCTGGACGACGTGGCGCGGAGCGGATCGCGGTTCCAGTATCGCATCCTCGGGACCGACATTTCGACCGCCGTGCTGCGCCTTGCCAAGGCCGCAATCTACGCCCGTGACGCGATCGGGCCGGTGCCTGAGCAATTCGTGAAGCGATATTTCCTGTCGTCGCGGGACAAGTCGCGCGGTGAGGTGCGGGTGGTGCCGGAATTGCGCCGCATGACGCATTTCATGCGGATGAACCTCATGGATGCGTCCTATCCCGTCGACCGCGACGTCGACATCATCTTCTGCCGCAACGTCCTGATCTATTTCGAGCGCGAGACGCAGCGCAAGGTGATCGAGCAATTGTGCAACCATTTGCGGCCGGGCGGCTACCTGCTGGTCGGACATTCGGAATCGATGATTCACAGCGCCGTGCCTGGTTTGAAGCAGGTGCAGCCCACCATTTTCCAGGTCTAGCCGGAGCGCAACTAAATGCCGAGGGAGAAGGTTCGCGTACTGATCGTGGACGATTCGGCGTCGGTGCGCCAAATTATGCAAACGATCCTCAACGGTGATCCCGACATCGAGGTGATGGGCACGGCCTCGGATCCGTTCGCAGCGGCCCGGCGCCTTCAGAACGAGATCCCCGACGTCATCATCCTCGACATCGAGATGCCGCGGATGGACGGCATGACGTTTCTGCGCAAGATCATGGCGCAGCGTCCGATCCCGGTGATCATCTGCTCGTCGCTTACCGGCGAGGGCTCGAACGTGATGTTCGAGGCGTTCGAGGCGGGCGCCGTCGACATCGTGCCCAAGCCGAAGATCGACACGCGGCAGGCGCTGCTCGAATGCTCTACGCGGCTTCGCGAGGCCGTGAAGTCGGCGGCGCGCGCGCGCGTGCGCCCACGGTCGGAGCGGCGGGTGGTCGAGAAGAAGCTGACCGCTGACGCCATCATCCCGCCGCCAGTGCAAAGCAAGGTCCGGCCGACGACGGAACGCATCGTGTGCATCGGTTCATCGACCGGTGGCACCGAGGCGCTCAACGACGTGCTCGAGATGCTGCCGCCGCACTGTCCTCCCATCGTCATTGTCCAGCACATGCCGGCAGGATTCACCGCGGCCTTTGCCAAACGTCTCGACAGCATCTGCCAGATCCGGGTCAAGGAAGCCGAGGACGGCGAGCCGGTTCTGCCGGGCTGCGCCTACATCGCGCCGGGCGCCCGTCACATGCTGCTTCAGCGCATCGGCCTGCGCTATCAGATCGCGATCAAGGACGGCCCGCCGGTGTCGCGGCATCGTCCGTCCGTCGACGTGCTGTTCCGCTCGGCGGCACAGCACGCAGGTGCCAATGCGCTCGGCGTCATCATGACCGGCATGGGCGACGACGGCGCGCGCGGGATGCTGGAGATGCGCAAGCTCGGAGCCTCGACGCGAGCGCAGGATGAGGAAAGCTGCGTGGTGTTCGGCATGCCCAAGGAAGCCATTGCCCATGGTGGCGTCGAGAAGGTCGTCTCGCTGAACCAAATCCCGCGCGAGATCATGCTCTGGTATCAGGCCGGGCACGCGGCGCTGACAGGTTGATTGCAATGTCCGCCATTCCGGCCAATACGCTCACTGAGGCGCTCGTTGCGATCGAGGACGTCTCGTCGCGCATCGAGGACGTCTTTGCGCGCGTCGGCCACGAGCTCGGTCGTGGTCACATCATCTTCAAGGAGCTCAATCAGGGCCTCGCGACGCTCTCGGAGGAACTCTCCGGCGCCGAGATCGAGGGTGCCGCGACCGCCTTGCAGGAGATCGCTGCGCGGCTCAGTGAGCTGGCGCAGGCGCTGCCGGCCGAAAGCGCCCTGCTTGCGACAATCGGCACGAGCACCGCGGAGGCGTCTTCGCTGCTCAAGCCGCTGTTCAAGCACATCCAGATGATCACCATCATCGCGCGCAGCGCACGGATCGAAGCGGCTTCCCTCGACGGCGATCGCGAGGGCTTTCTCGCCTTCACGCAGGAAGCATACGATCTCGGCAAGGCCGTGCAGCGCTCGATCGAAGGCTGCGCACGGGACCAGCAGCGCCTGTCCGAGGCGGTTGCCACCGCGTCCGGCCGGCAGCAGGAATTCGAGAGCCGCTACCGGAATCAGCTGGTGTCGGAAAGCGCCGAGCTCGGCGATGCCTATTCCGGATTGCGCGACCAGCGCAGCAAGAGCAGCCAACTCGCCGATCTGGCGAGCGCCAGCACCAGGAAGATCGCCGAGGCGGTCGGCAGTTCGATCATTTCCCTGCAGGCCGGCGACAGCACGCGACAGCGGCTCGAGCATGTTTGTCATGGCCTCGGTCTTGCGTCGGGGTCTGGCCCGAGCCTGGTTCCGGGGCCGGTCGCGAGCGAGGACGGCGCGCGCGCGATCTGCCAGTTGCAGGCGGCCCTGCTCAGGGACGCCCAGCGCGAGTTCGGCGGCGACATCGGCCAGATCGTGCGCGCGCTGACCGCGATCTTGCACGATGCGAGCGGCGTCGTTGGTCACGGCCGTACGCTGTTTGGCGGCGGGGATGGTGGCGAGTCGTCGTTCCTCGCACGCATCAAGCAGACGCTGGCGCACGCCTCGACCCTGATCGCGACTTGCGAGAGCGCCGGCCGCTCCGTCGACGATGCGCTCGCGATCGTCGAGGACACGCTGGCGAAGTTTCGCCAGGCGATCGCCGGGCTCGCCGAGGCAACCGTCGACATCACGCTGATCGGCATGAATGCGGGCCTCAAGGCCAGCCATCTCGGCAGCCGCGGCAGCGCTTTCGTCGTCATCGCCAACGAGCTCAAGGCGACCGCCGACCAGGTCTCGGCGGGCGCGGGGCGGCTGCGCCCGGTGCTCGATGACATCGAGCGCTCGGCCAAAGAGCTGAAGGAGCTTCGCGTGCAGGGCAATCCCACCCAGCTCGCCAAGCTGGAGCCGCAAATCCTCCAGGCGCTGCGCGAAGTGGAGGCGGGCAACGAACGGCTCGGCAAGCTGATGAGCCGGCTCGTCAGTGAAGGTGCGGAATTCGAAGGCCTGATGAATTCAGCGCAATACCTGATGAGCTCGCTCGGCGATAGCTCCGCGGCCTTGCCTGCGGTCGCCGCGCGCCTCGAGACCGCGAGCGCGGGCACGCAGCGGCCAGAGCCCGGCGCGCAGGATCAGGCGATGCTCGACGATTTCTTCGCGCGTTACACGATGGAACGCGAGCGGGACGTTCACCGGGAATTTCTGCAAACGCTTGGGCTTGCGTCGATCGCTGCCACGCGGCGCGTCGAGGCAGTCGAGAGCGCGGATGATGGCATAGAATTGTTTTGACGGCGCCGCCGGCGTCGTGCGTCGGTGTCAATTCGATGGATTGGGTTTGCGGGGCGTTAACTCTGCCGAAAGAGCCGCCAGTTCGGTCATTGTCGCGCCCCGGAATTGATCGCAAATACGAGTCAATTTTCACGCCGGGAAATTTCCCATGCTGAGAGACGGTAGATACGCTGCCTGGTTCAGGACCCCACGCGGCCAGGGCACCGGCCTTGTGGATCTGACCGAGGGCCGCATCTCGGGCAGCGACAGCTTCTTTACTTATGGAGGCTCCTACCGCGTCGACGAGGAGCGCTTCTCGGCCGTCCTGACCGTGAACCGGCACGCTGACGGCCCGCCGAGCGTGTTCGGGCCGGACGAGGTCGAGGTCAATCTCCTGGGGGTGTGCAACGGCCTGGTGGCGACCTGTTCGGGAACGGCCAGGGAAGTGCCCGACGTGAAGTTCGAGGCGACACTGATCTACAGCCAGGAAGACGCGCCGGCAGCCGACGCCCGACGAGCGGTCGTGAAGCTCAATGCCGACAAGCTGCCCAAGGGCCTCGACAGCCGCTCCCGGCAGCGCCATCCGTTCACGCCGGGATCCGTTAGGTCAGAGCCCGATCGACAATAAGCCAAGCTACTGTCGCCAGAAGGAAATCCGCGGCGATCACGAGGAGAGCGAGAGCAAGCCAATCCGGAAATTTACGGCGCAAGCGAGCGATTCGTCGCTGCGCCAAGGCCGTCGCGGTGAAAAAAAAATGAAGGATACGCACGCTGTATCCCCGAAGCGGCGACGTTACTCAGCTGGAGCGATGCCAAGGAAATCTCTTTCAAATATTATTGCTCAGAATGACTGCCATCATAGGTTTTTCGCTCTCGTGTGCAATAGGTAGCAAACGACCGGATTTTTTTAATTTACCGAAATTGCAGCCTTGGCCGGATACACTCTAGGGCGTCTCGTTCCAAGGCAGGCGCGGGCTCTTCCCCTTATAGCCTTCTGTGCCACCGTCACTTTCACATTTTAGCGTCGTGTTGACGCTGTTCTAGCGAAAACATGGTGGGACCGCACTGCGGCAACTGTGCCTTTAAAGATGAAATCTAAGTTGGGCCCCATAACAAGGGACGAACAGGGCATGCCTCAGATCTGGATGACGTATCACGAGCTTGGGACACTTTGCGGCTTTAGTGCTGCCGAGGCCAGATTGCAGGCGCAGCATCTATTGCTCGATCGGCGCAAGAGCCGCGACGGAAATACCCGCGTCAAGCTAAATGCCGCGTTGATGGCGCGGTTCTTAGAGACGATTCGCGAAGCCGAGTCTGACCTCGACGATGCAATCGCGGCGTTGCGTGACACCCATCGGAAAATGTCGGGCGTCTTCAGGACACGGACGAGCTTCGGACGCGGAGTCGCCTAGCTCGCCGCTCCGGCTCCCTTCGAATCAGGCTCAATCGTATTCGGAGCTTGGCGCGATTGCCGGTGTTTCACGCAAGCAGAAGGGCCAACATCGCCATGGCTGAGAAGGCGTCAAGCCTCGGCCGAGCGGGTGCATTGGTTGTTCTCCAGTCTCGCGGCGGCCGTCACCGCGGTAGGGGTCAAATTGCCACGGAGATCAAGGGCCGCAACGAAGTGCCGCCCAATGCAAGCGTCAATTCAGGCACAGTGGAAGCGATATTCAATGCGGACACGAAGGATCTGACCTGCACGGTCGCCTATCCCGATTGTAGCAGGCCTGCGCTGGGGATGCATTCCCAGCCGGTGAGAGATCCGGTATCACGCTTTCGTTCAACTCGGTGCGAGGCTCGATCCAGGCGAGGCTCTCATCGGGACGCAAGCTCGGGCTCTCTTGGCCGGTAAGCGGTACGCGAACATCCACGTGGTGACCAATCCCGGTGGCGAGTGGCGCAGGCAGACGCTAGGACTCCGTTTCGTTCCGACGGGGCGCGACGTCTGGCCGGTCCAGACAGGCTGACGGCGCTAAGCCGGCGGCCGGGGTAGGAAAGCCAAGATAGTCTGAGCGAGGAAGACGCCTACGATACCGCCGGCCGCCTTCTGCATCATGTCGGTGAATACGGTATTGCGATCAGGAATTAACGTTTGAACGAGCTCGATCCCGGTCACGACGACTACGGCGAGGATACAGGCCACAGCAACGCGCCCGGGGAGCAGGAAGGATAGGAGAAAGCCAAGCAGGCCATAGGCGCTGAAGCGCTCTATGACGATGACCCAGTAGGCCTCTGCATGGCCCACAAGCACAGGCCTCCCCGCCAGCCGAGCCAGCGCAGCGTAGACGATGAGCGCGAGACAGATGCCCGCGGCTGCAATGAGACGGTTATGGCGCATGTGACCAGCATAGCCAGTCGGCGAGTTGGTTGCTCTAGAAAGCCGAGAGCATCGTTAAGGTCCTTTCACTCCGGAGCGGAGACTTCACCTTAGTCGTTTGGGGACAGGCTCGGGCGAGGCAATTCGGCGACCTATCCGATTGGGCTGGCAGGCACGGTCAGGGCACGAGAGCCTTGCTGTGCGATCGCAATCCTCGCGCGCCGCGAGCCGACCAGCTCGCCGAACCTGGCGAAGGGGGCGCCCGCGACGAGATGGCCCTGGTTTTTCTTCGACACTGCACGAGATCAGCGCGCGGACCTGCTCTTCGGTTTCGACGGCCTCAGCGATCACCATCAAGCGGAAGTCTCTGGCGACCGATAACAAAGCCGCCAAGCGGACCCTGTTCGCTCGGCGGCTTTGCTTGGGCGGGGCCAGGCCTTGGGGAAGCCCGGTGTGGAGATGGATAGGGGATTCTGAAAACTTCGCAACAAACTACGGGTGTTAAGCTAACTGCTCAACCTTACCGTATGGGTGTTGTGCGTGCGCACCGATCCCTAACCTTTGCACGGCGCCCTGCGATTGGTCGCTGCTTTGGCTCGGCGCCTTAACGTTGCTACGAGATCCAAATTGCGCGTGCGCCAGTGGGGGGCTAGTTTTTAAGTGGCGCAGCTGCGTAGCCATCATCTTTGTGTTGCTCGCATGAGCCGATTTGGAATTCAAGGGATTGTCTGATTTTGAATTTGCACGCGGGTGCGGCACACAATCACCCGCGTTACCTTTGGATACTAGGCGCAGGATTCAGTATGATTGCTCCAAGCGGCGCGGCTCCTCGAAGGTATTTTGTTGATGCAATTGGTCGGCGCGTTCTGATCGGCCTGACGATCGAGGAGACAGAGGAATTCGAAGGTTTGGATCGGGCGCAGGCCGAGCCGCAGAGCGTGAGCGTGGTGGGGGAAGCCGCCGTTGGTTCCTCCGGACTGGGTGAACAGAGATGGCTGGTGCTTTACGAGAAGCATGAAAGCGCCTGGCGGAGCTGGATGGTTCACGCGGTCTAATTGTAGCTGGTAGATCTTCGTTAACCACAGGAGAGCGATCTTCTGTGAACGCTGACCGCGAACGAGAATTCCGTCCATGTTCCAACTGTTCCTGAGGGCTCGCAGCCAGAATTTCCTTCGCTGCGACGGCCTATCCGAATTCCGAGTGCGCTCGGCCGACCGGGATGTCGAAAACCGACCGACATCGCGTGGGAGCCATCATGACTGCCATCGAGGACGCTCTGCAGGCGGGAGTGCGTGAGCGGGCAGGTCTCGGCCGCCGGGTCGACGATGTTTTGGCAAGGGCAGCCGTTGCTCTTGGCAACGGGGACGACGAGTATTTGCATCGCGAACCGCGCGATAGCCATCATCACGATCTGTTCGATGTTGAGATCGTATGCGGGCAAAAGCGGTTACAAAGAGCTGGGGACTCCCGCACTATCGGCCTCAGTCTGATCCGAGCGAGCACCAGTAGGGCGCCGTAGTCCACCCTGCAGGAAGAGGTTGATCTCAATGCGATCGGGCGCGGCTGAGTTCACCCGGGACGTTGGCGGTAACTCCGCTGCTGGTGGCAAATCTCAAGAGTGCGCCAGCGACATAGCTTATCTGCAGCAGAACGGCAAAGGTCAGGACTGAAGTCCACGCTTGCCAAAGCGGTTGCGGCGAGACCGCGCTGATTGCGAGCGCTCCAACAAGTATGGCTGGTAGGAGAATGAACACTCGGTACCGCAGACCGAGGACGAGCCCCGTCGATATACTACCGGCTATCAACAACATCGCTTAGGGACTCCAGAAAGATCCCCAAGAAGCTAGTTCCGGCGCTCTAAAATTGGTTTAAGGCAAGAGTTCAATTTGTCTGCAATGCGAATTTTACGCGACCTCACGCCGTCCGTTTACTGCGCTCGAACGTAGCGATCATCCCATCGTCGAGCCACACTCATCGAGTTTTCTTGAAAAGAAGCGTGCAACTTTGTGACCTTCCTGCAGCTTTGCTATTCTAGCCAGAATAGATTGGCGAGCAAATGTTTGCCGCACCATCGACCTGTTTGAGACATGATCCAGGTCGGCCTCGCATGACGATGTTGTTTAGACGCTCATGACACCAAGCGCTTCAACAGCGGGGCTCCGGAAGAACCGAACTAGATGGAGCGGAAGTTTTGAAGTGCACCGCTGGCCCGACGTTTGGCCGGGCAACGCATGGTGCGTTCGATATTGCGGTTGTGGTTGTATTTAATGTAACCGGAGCGAGCAGTGTGCGGGGCCGCATCGAGTTCCGTTGGTGGGCAGGCAAGTTTTTCTTTCAAGACTCTTGATCTTAGTCATTCAAACGTCGAAGTTGTCGTAAACAGTAAGAACGCGCGGAACGAGTTTGCAACCTCGGCGTTTAATCTTTGTGCTGTTTGACGCAGTCGCGAGGCAGGGAGGTGAGAATCGAGTGAAGTAAAGGCCGTTAACTAAGCATTATTCATGTCGGTCGAAGCGTCGCGACGGCCGTGTGGAACCGGTGAGGTCCATAAAACTCTATTGTTTGGTTTGAGCTGCACGAAATAGCTCGAGTGTCAAAAACCCCCACGTAGCCCGCAAGAGGCTGACGACGGGGGCGTTAATGTCTACTGCGAACTATAGATTTTCGTCTGACTTTGCCGCGGCTCCGAGCCGGGACGCTGTCGATGGTCTTGCGGCAATCGCCTCGGCGCTTGACCAAGGACTGGGCGCGGCGCCCAATCCGCGCGGTCGCCGGTTTCTCGACGCTTGTGCAATCGCAATGGGTTGGGCCGCGCTCGTCGCGGTTGTCCTTCACCCTGAACTGCAGCTTGCCGCCATTGGGCTCGGCATTGGCATCTTTGCCCTTCGCTCGATGTGGCGGTATTTGCTCGGATCTGGCGAGCGGAATTATCCGCGCCGACTTGCGGCCGAAAGTTCCATTCTCCAGTTTGGCTAGGTGGCGCGCCCCGGAATCTGGCCGTCCGAAGCAGGGAGTTCTAGCTCGCCCATCTGGATCGGATAAGAGTGCGATGTCTTATCCCACACCAATGGTTTGCCGGAAATGCGGTGGCTCGTATAGATGCGAACCGCGCGCCACGTGGCAAAAAAGTTGACGAAATTCCCGACGATGAGCCGCGGCGCCGACATGAATGCGTGGCGCAGATTGTAGATCATGCCGGTGAAGATCATCCGATTTAACAGGCGCCAAACGAGGAATCCGAAGGTCACCCAGAATAGCGTCCTCGCCCAGTCTGAGGACAAGAGCTTGTAAGTGAATTCCATATCGGGGTCGAGGTACCGGCGGAGCGCCTCGAACAGGATCAGATTTGCCATGGCAAAATATGCGAGCATGACAGCTGGACTGGTGATCACGCCTTTTCGGTCGCGCGCCAGAAAGTACTTCGTGCCGAATTTCCCCTTCCAGCCGATTTCCTCGGTTCCCTGGAAGACGATTCCCAGCAACCATCGTGCGCGTTGTCGATAGGCCCCCTCCAGTCCGGAGGGAAAGAATTCACGCGTTGCGATCGGCAGCCCCCGGTAGAGAATGCCGGGATTGCCTGTATCGATATCGATATCGATGGCGTACTTCGCAGGATACGCAATGAAGGCTGACTTGAAGCCAAGCTCGGAAACGCGAAAGGCGATGTCGTAGTCTTCGGTAAAGGATGCGACGCGGAACGCTTCGCCCTGGTTCTGGTCAATGAGGTGAAGCATCGCTTCGCGGCTGAAGCAGGCGGAAACACCAGCACAGGGGATTACGCCGGAGATGCGTTGCCGGACTTCGAGATCCTTGGTGTGCATTTCGGCAAACTCGTCCATGTAGATGCCGCCGATCAAAGACTGAACGGGGCGAGAGAACGAATAGACCGGCAGCTGAACGAAGTCGTAGAGCTCGACGAGCTTGTTGAAGAGTTTCAACTCGAGGGGATGAATGAGATCCTCGGAGTCGTGCATGACGACGCCGGCGAATTGAATCGAGTGTTCCGCCTCGAACATGAAAATGTCCGAGGTAATCTGGTTCAGGCAGTCCGCCTTGCTGGTCGGACCGTCCCGCGGCACCAGAACCATATGAATGTTCGGATACAGGCTCTGTGCCTTTCGTATCTCATCCTGGGTCTGGGGATCGTTGAGATAGACCCCGACGAAATAGTGCGCCAGCCGATAACGAAGAAGCCGGGAGTTCGAAGACAGCATCGAAAAGATCACGTCGTGCTCTTTCCAGCACGGGATCATTATCGCAATGGGGCGTTCCGGTAGTTGCTCGAGAAGTTCGACGTCGGGCAGATCCTTCGTTCTCGTGATGCCGAAGAGCCTGCCGGTCCAATACAGCATGTCCACTACGAGATCGTCGAAGCTGGATATGGCAATGATGATGCCCGCCACGAGCATCATAATCTCGACCGAATAGAGATACCCGGAGAGGAAGGCAGTCAGATTAGTCATCGGTCAGAGTGCATGTTGGAGAGGGGTGATCATCGCTAGTCTCGAGTCTTGACCGGTCGCGAAATGCCGATAGAGCACGTCTACGATTCGGCGACTGGCGTGTCCGTCGCCGTATGGAAACACGGGGCGCGCCATCCTGGCATATTTTGCCGGTTTCTTATGAAGCTCGTAGAGCGACTTGAAGACAGCTTCGCGGGATGTACCCACGAGTTCTACAACGCCGGACGCTACCGCCTCCGGACGCTCGGTGACTTCCCTCAGAACCAGAACTGGCTTGGCGAGTGCCGGGGCCTCTTCCTGCAACCCGCCGCTATCCGTCACCACGCACCAGGCATTCTGAATTGCCGCGACCATGTCCCGGTAGCTGAGTGGTTCTACAAGATGAATTCTGGGGTGACCGGAGAGAACCTCCACGGCCGCCTCGCGGGCATTCGGATTGGGGTGAACGGGGAAATAGACGCCAACATCCGGAGTGAGGTCGACAAATGCTCTCACCGCAGTGAGAGCGTCCCTCAATCTGTTGCCGAAATTCTCTCTACGGTGCGCAGTCAGCAATATCGTTCGCCCCGATTGAAATTCGGGCGGAGGGGGCGGCTTGGTCGCCGCGATCTCCAGCAGCGAGTCAATCACCGTGTTGCCTGACACGAATACTCTGTCTTTCGACACGTTTTCGTTGATCAGGTTCTGAGCTGCAGCTGACGTGGGGGCGAAATGTAGCGCCGTCGAAACGGCGATCGCCCGACGGTGGAATTCTTCAGGGAAGGGGGCGTCGAGCTCGGGCGTCCGCAACCCGGCCTCGATGTGAACGAAAGCGATCTTCCGGTAAAAGGCAGCAACCGAGGCTGCATATGCCGTGGTCGTGTCTCCCTGCGCCACGACGCAGTCCGGCTTTTCGTTTTCGAGGATGCGATCCAGTCTGCCGAGGAGACGGCTGGCGGTCTGTGCCGGGCTATGGGAGGTCCCACGATGTCGGATTGCAATATCGGGCGTAAGGCCGAATTCGGTCAGCGTCTGGTCAAGTAGATCGCTCTGTTGGCCGCTGGTTGCGATCTTGACGTTGGCCCAGCCCGTGCCGCGCAGGCGGCGAATGAGGGGCGCAAGCTTGATGACCTCTGGACGAGTACCGATGACGATGAGAAACGTTTGAACAGGAATAGAACACGTAAACTCATCCCTATGCGGGTGGTGCATGTACGAAGCCCCAAATCGACTCGCCAGTGCGGTCGATGTGCCGCGCAAGGCCGAATTACTTGTCAATATTCAGAGAGCCAATTTAAACGGGGCCCACGCTCCAGACAAATGATGTTTAAGCAATATTGTGGGAAATCCAAAGCATTGGCAATACAGGGTAAATGTTCCCGGCCGAAAACCGGCCTTTGCCCGGCCAGACGAAGCCTCGAGCGGAGGGGGCGAGGGGGAGTGCATCTGGGCGGCGGAGCCAGGCTCTACGAGGTTTCCGGATCGCGCCATACACTGGCCTCGTAGCCATCGATGATCTGGCTCGTGTGGGTGAATTCTTCCAGTTGGCGCAGCGGCTCGATTACTTTTCTGGCGATGAGGACGGTATTGGGCTCGGCATGCTTTTGCATATGGCCGGCTACATCAATGACCCTGTCGGAGATGGTCTCCAGGGGGGTCGCATCGTCAAAATAGACAAGGCCGGCATTGACGCCACATCGCACTGCAAAGTCGGCCTTCGAAATCTTCACGTCGCGGTTAAATACCTTCAGGCTCTTGATGACATCTTTTCCTGCCTGGCAGGCATCCTCGACATGAGCAAAGCAGGCCATGACCCCGTCGGGCGTCCAGGCTGACTTCAATACCCCGCGCGCGCGAAATATCCGCTCCACCAGCTTTCGGTACTCGGCAAAGTCATACTGAACCGACGCTGGATCTTCGCCGGCCTTCATTTGAGTCGATCCAACGACGTCAATCGCAAGAAACGCAACTTCGCGTCCGAACGAATCTAGCTTTTTCTTCGTTTCGGCGAACACGCGCAAAAGATCCTGTCGGTTTACCGCGTTATCGCTCTCCGCGACCCTCAGTGTGGTCTCCAATTGCTTGTCGAGGGCAGAGCCGGGCTTGACACCCTCCTTCTTGCGCCACTCCTGCGCAGACACTCTGAGGAGGCGTCGGTTGAGCGACTTTTGGCTCTCCTGGGCCAGAGATCCAACCACGAAGGTGATCAGGATCGCGAGCCCGATCAGAATCCAGTCTGAGCGATCTGCCCCAGCAATATGAGTGGGAATGTAACGATGGAGAATTGGGGTGGACTTCTTGAGGATGACGTCGCGTGCGTCGAGCAAGGTTGCTGAAAAACTGGCGCTCTTCGGATTGTCAAAAAGCACGAAAAGCTTAGGGGTAAGCAATGCAAGTGCGAGGACGAAAGTCGCAATTCCGAGTAATCGCCTTGCTGTGAAAAGAAAACTCACAATGAACGAATTCGGAGCTTCCCGATAAACCACGAAATCATCTCCAGAACGACCCGACGCAAAACGGGTTCCGCCGGACTATAATCTGTGCGTGACAGCGGGCGCAATTGCTTGCGCGTATTCAAATTTGGACGACGCCCGAATGCTCAATTAAAGTTCGCGGCAAGGTTTTTGGCGGGCAGCGTATCCGGCCACTCAAGCCTGCTTCGACGGCTTGAAATTTATCTTCTCGAAGCCTGGGCGGGCGGGGAGAAAGTCATCAATCCTAGGATGTAGTTGGCGCGGCAGAGGTTAAGGTATTCTTGGCCGGCCTGACCAATCCCTCCCACACGCTTTGTCCCCGCCCAAGCGGCCGAGTTCCAACAGCGCAAGACCGATGGAGGTCGTCGGGATCGGACCAGGGCGTTGAGGTGGACCCTGCAAAATGCGAGCGCACAGGCTCCAAATGCAGCATTGCGGCGCCCTTCTCTTAACTATAGTCCCAACACAAATGCCGGCGCCCATAATCTTATTGCGCCGCAAATTTAATGAGCCTAAGTTTAAAATTGCTAACGAAAAGTTATTGGGACGTTTGTCAAAAGCCGAATTGTGTGATTGGTCCCCCGGGTTAATTTGCCGTTAGAGATTTGGTGACGTTCGATGTCGTTAGGGTCGGATATTCGCGAGAAAACGCGCCAGGTCGACCAGGCGCATGGCCAAAGGGGAACATTTTGGTCATCGGACCTAATTCCCTATGTGCTATCGACCTCGGATGCCCTTGTCATCATTTTGGCGAGTATCGGCGGCGGCATAGCCTATCATTTTGTGGCGGGCAGCCCCGTACCGAGCCTGCTGCCGTGCTGTGCGGTAGGTCTATTGGCTGCCTTCATCTACATCCTGCGCATGAGCGGGATCGGGTACTACGATCTACCGGACAGTGCCAAGCCAGGGGTCGAGATCAAGGAAATCCTTGTCTGCTGGTTCAGCACTGGCATCTTGTTGGCATTCTTTGCATTTCTCCTCAAGATCGGCGGCGATTATTCGCGCGGCGCCTTCTTCGCCTTTTATGTCGTGACCCCGATTGGGCTCTTGGCCGTCCGTAAGGCGACGAAGGCGAACTTGGCTTCCGCTGTTGCCAGAGGCGGGATCAGACGCAGGGATGCGGTCCTTGTCGGAGATCAGAACGAGCTTGTCGCCCTCGCCCCGAGGGATCGCCTCGCGTTGTTTGGGGCAACGGACGTCAAGGAATTTCGACTGGGCAGCGAGGTAGATCCGGAGCAACGCTTGGCTTCCGACGAGAGTGTGTTTGACCAGATCGGGGCGTTCGTTCGTCGCAACAACTGCCGGGAGGTGCTCTTGGTGCTCCCCTGGAACGATGATGCGCGAATTGAATTTGTCCGCGAAAAGGTCAAGAACCTCCCAGTTTCGTCGCGGCTGCTGCCTGATCTGCACGTCCGATCGCTGTCGAACTTCGTGTCATCGGCACGGCAACGGGTGCTCGCGATCGAAATTCAGCGCGCGCCCCTGAGCGCGGTCGAACGGGTTGTCAAGCGTGCCATGGATATTCTGGTCGCTGGACCGGCCTTGGCGGTATTGCTTCCAATTTTTATTCTCACTGCGATTGCGATCAAGCTGGACAGCGAAGGACCAGTTGTTTTCCGCCAGCGTCGAAAAGGCTTCAACGGCAAAGAATTCGTAATGCTGAAATTCCGCACCATGAGGGTGCAGGAGGACGGGCCCGTGGTGGTGCAAGCGACGCGGGAGGATCCGCGCGTGACATCGATCGGGCGCTTCCTGCGTGCGGCCAGCATCGACGAACTGCCGCAATTGCTCAACGTTCTAAGCGGTGAGATGTCGCTGATCGGCCCGCGACCGCACGCCCTTGCCCATGACAGTTATTTCGAGAAGATCCTCGAAGACTACGCGTTCCGGCACCATGTAAAACCTGGACTGACCGGTTGGGCGCAGTGCAATGGCTCCCGAGGCGCCACGCCCACTGTGGAAGCCATCGCTGAGCGCGTGAAACTGGACCTCTGGTACGTCAATAACTGGAGCCTTTGGCTCGACGTCCAGATTTTGATCAAGACCTTTTTTGAGGTCGCGCGAAAGCGAAACGCCTACTAGGGCGGGATTGAAGTGGCGATTGCCCGAATGGGTTGAAGCTAGATCGTACCGACCTCCTGATCAAAAACTCTTAATTCTTAGTTATTTAGTTGGCGATGCGTATGTTGCAGACGGCGCTCTGTGCAACCAAAAATAAATCGCGCTTGGAAAAAACACAAAATGGAACATTATTCAGCATACCGAATCATGATGTGGGCAGGTGGGGCTGCGACGCTGTGACGAACGGATGAAGAAACTCAATCTAGAAAGCATGTCGCTGGATGAGCTCTGGCAACTACACGAGGAGCTCAATCAGCTGTTGTCGGATCGGTTGAACGCCGAGAAGCGAGCCCTTGAGAAGCGGTTGGCGCAGCTCCGCCGTGAGAACGAAGCGGCCAGTGTGCCCGCGGCGCCCGCGGAGCGCCAGCGACGGCCTTATCCTCAGGTTCACCCCAAGTACCGCAATCTGAAAGCGCCTTACGAGACATGGTCGGGTCGGGGAAAGCAGCCGAAATGGCTCACTGCCGCACTGCGGACCGGCCGCTCTATCGACGACTTCCTGATCGCAGGCGGCTAATTGGTCTGGCACTGCCCAGCTATAAGCGGCAGTGCCGGCAAAGCACTGCATTCAAAAACAAGGCGGGAGGCTCTCGTGAGAATTGTCTTGGCCCTGATCGTCGGCCTCACTTTGCCCCAGCTTGCGCAAGCATCGACTGAAAATTTCAGCCGCGCGAAGCTCCGGCTCGCCGACGCAACAAGTCAAGCCTGCATAGCTAATTGCGATAACCAGAACGCGGCATGCAAGCGAGTCTGTCCGACTACGCTTGCGACCCCATGCTTCTCGTCCTGTGACAGCCAGGCGCAGGTCTGCCGTCAGAGCTGCCAGCCCAGGTAAGAGCGGCCAGTATTGGCTGGCTGTCCGGAACAGCGGGGCGCGCGCTACCTGACCGCGGACCTACGCCCCGGCTCCTGGCCGTTCTTTTTAGCCATGCCCTCCGACTAATCGCGCAAAGAGGCCGGAGTGGGAGAGTGATCGGCGCCGGCTCGGCTGGTATTCGGCCGCCCGCGTGTAGCCTGCCCCGCGCGAAGTTCCGTCCCCGGAACGGTCTTTACGATGGGTTAACCATGATGACTTACCCATTCTTAACGCTCGAATTCCCGTGCGTGCGCCTTTTCCTGCTCGGAGCCCTCCTTGCCGTCGTCTCGTGGTCCTCTCACGGGTTCTATGGTTTGCCTGCTTGCAAGCCTTGTCGCCGGCTGCGGTGCCCCGGGACTTGTTAGCCCAACGCTGAACGTTCAACCCAAACTGTCCGGCCAGCCTGTATCCCTGGAGGCGAACGCTCAAGATTTGATGCCGACGGGCGCCATAGCGCTTCCAACACCCTCATCCAAGGCAGTTGCGAGCGTTGAGGGAGGCGACGGTCGAATGATCGGGGCCGCCACGGCGAAGTCGAGCGCCGCGGCCAATGGAAATGTGGTCCTCAATCTTGCCAACGTCCCCCTGCAACAGGCCGCCAAGACGGTTCTGGGCGATCTGATCGGGGTCAATTATGTGGTCGACCCCCGGGTGGACGGGGTCGTTTCTGTCCAGACCAGCAGTCCAGTCTCCAAAGCGGACGCCCTCGAGCTCTTCCAGACTGCGATTGCACCTATCGGCGCAGTGTTGGTGCAGAACCGAGGCATTTATCGGATCGCTCCGGCGGACCAGGCCGCGACGGGAGCGGTAAGCACCGTCCGCGACGCTACGAACAGTTCGGTCACGGGAAGCGGTGTTCGCATCGTGCAGCTCAAATACGTGGCCGCCACCGAAGTGGCGCGTGTGCTTGAGCCGATGGTGCCGAAGGGAGCCATCGTGCAAGCCGACGATGCACGCAACATCATCGCGCTGAAGGGTTCGCAAGCCGAAATCGACAGCATGCTCGACTCGGTTTCGATCTTCGATGTTGATGTCATGAAGGGCATGTCTTTCGCAGTTGTGCCCGTCAAGGCTGCCCAGCCCGAGAAGATGGTCGATGAACTAAAAGCGGTATTCGCTTCCGACAAGGAAGGCCCTCTGAAGGGGAGAGTGCGCTTCATCGCCAATACGAGGCTTGGTGCAATTCTTGTCGTCACGTCCAATCCAAGCTATCTGCCACGCGCGCAATCCTGGATCAGACGCCTCGATGCCCGCGCGGCCGGCACAGAGCCGCAACTGCACGTCTATCAAGTCCAGAACCGAACGGCGGCCGAACTTGCCGGTATCCTACAGTCCATGTTTGCGCAAGAGATGAAGGTCGTGCGCTCGACGAGCCGGAATGTCTCGCCAAAGACGAAGCAAGTCTCCTTCGGAAGCGAGTCGACGAAATCTCCGACAAACGGCTTTGGCGCTACGGACCCCGGCATCCAGGCCGGGTTGGGGAAGACTGCAGATCCGCTGGGTGCACCACGTTCTCCAAACAATGATCTCGACGGCACGGCGGCGGATATGGTCGACAGCAGCAATGCATCGAACCCCGGTGCTGAGCCGATGATGAAGATCGTTGCCGATGACACCAAGAACTCATTGTTGATTATGGCAAACGATCGCGATTACCAGCGCGTGCTGCGTGTCGTGCAGGGTCTCGACGTAGTCGCCAGCCAGGTTTTGATTGAGGCCGTGATCGCCGAGGTATCTCTCAACGACAATCTCCAGTTCGGACTGCAGTGGCAGTTTGCCAAGAACGGCACCCCGACTGCCACATTCTCCAACGCTCTGACGGGAGGCGTGGCAGCCGCGTTCCCCGGATTCAACTATGCCGTCAACACTGCAAACATCGCTGCGACCCTCAGCGCGCTGAACGCTCTGACGCACGTCAACATTATCTCGACGCCGTCACTGATGGTGCTCGACAACAAGACGGCGCGCCTTCAGATTGGCGACCAGGTTCCGATTACGACGCAGACTGCGACGAGCACTGTCACCGCCCAGACGGCAATCGTGAACTCCATCACGATGCAAGATACGGGCGTGATTCTCTCGGTGACCCCGCGCATCAACGAGAGTGGACGCGTGCAGCTCGATATCGAGCAGGAAGTCAGCAGTGTCGTAAAGACTACAACCTCGAACATCGATTCTCCCACCATTCAGCAGCGAAAGGTCAAGACGACGGTTGTTGTGAGTGATGGTGAGGTCCTGGCACTTGGCGGAATGATCCAGGACAGCGCCAACAAGAGCAGCAACCAGTTACCTATCCTCGGAGACATTCCCGGCATCGGAGCGGTGTTCGCGAACAGGAAGGATTCGGTTCAGAAGACCGAGCTCGTCATCCTGATTACGCCGAAGGTGGTTCGGGATGGCACGGAAAGCAGGCTGATCACTGAAGAGTATCGGCGCAAGATGAACGTCTATATGCCGCACACTTCGACACGTCAGCGGACGCCATTCAATACCGCTCAGCGCCTGGTGACGCCGTGATGCGACGTGTTTTCACAGCCTCCTGGTTGGGTAGCATTTGTGCGTTGCCGCTTCTGTTGGCTGGTTGCGTGACGGAGCAGCCATACGTGATCGATCCGCCGCCACCCTATATGCTTCTGCCCGTCGACGAATCCATGTCCTGCAATGCGATTGCCGCGTCGTTCCGCTTTTCGGTCAAGCGCGCCGCTCGCCTCGAATATTGGCTCGCGGCCGGATCCTTGGCAGGCTACGATTCCGATCGATTTCCGCTCGATGCGCCTAAGCAGTTAATGGACGAACGTCGACGACTGGATGCTCTGACGGATCTTCAGCGTACGAAGGGATGTACAGTGCTCGAGCCGGGTCCGGCCGTCGTCGAGGAAAGGGAGCGATTGGAAGAGTCGGCGAGAAATTCGAGGCCTCAGACCGTTCTTCGATCAAAGGGGTGATAGGCCTCCCACCCGGCCCTATAGCTTGAAGCAAGCCTGTGCCGGGTCGCCGGTCGGGGGTGAGTTTGCGGAACTGCCAACGATGTCGCCACGACGCCACTCGCGGATAGTATAGGGTAGTCCGGAGGATGCTCCAAATGACACGAGAGCTTCCCGAATATATCGTGAGCCGTCGGTCGCGCGGACGTCGGCCCGGATAGTGAAGTGCCCCGGCAGGGTCGGACGCCTGCGCTCTCCTCGGCCCGGATCGAGGCCCATCAGCAGACGCAAGGTCGGCGTCATTGCCTCCGGTGCGGGCTCGACCCGACCTGAGAGTGTGGTCGTGTAGCGGATTGCGGAGCGCAGCAACGCAGGCGATATCCCCTCGACCTGGTCCAGCTCCAGGATAGTCGAAAAGCCGGAAATCTTGATTTCGTTCGCCGCATTCGTTGGTGCCGTCTGATTACTGTTCTCTCGGCGCTGCAGCGGCTTTCGGAAATTGACGACGTTCTGCGCGATCTTGCTTCCGAGCGGCTTGTCTTGTGCGAGCCCGGCGAAGAAGCGCTCAAGAGTGGCAAGATTTGCGGCGTTGATGTCAATCTTGCCGACCTCCTCCTCAACGACGATTTCTGCCTGTTCGCCTCCAGGCATTCGGCAGCGCTTTGGAAAGCTCGTATTCTGCGTTGGCGAGAGGATGGTTGCGATAGCCAAATTGACCGCGCTTTCCGCAGCGGCAGCCGATGAAAGCACCAAGCCGTCCGCCAGCGCGGATCTGGCGCGATAGCGAGCGCCCACGATCACGGCTGCGCCGAGCAACGTGAGCAGGCCAAGTCCCCAGATCACTGTAATCAATGCGAAGCCGCGCCGACCATGGGAGCCGAGTAGAGGCCTATCCGAGTTACTGCGAGCTCCCATGCGGCGGCGTGCAGGCGCAATCGACATGGATCGTGCTTGCAAGGGTTGGCCTCATTCGCCGTATCGTTTGCCAGTTGGTAAACGAAAATGGCAAATAAATTATGAAAAGCCTTAATTAATAAAATCGTCCTAGTATGACGGTCCTCATTCGATGTCAGGACCTTCGAAAGCCGATGCTCGCCAATGCACAGACGTTGACACGCGAGGAACCGCCGACGGCGGCCATGGCCAAGGTCGTGACGCCGAAGGAGGAGGGGTTTGCCGATGCGTTCTCCGGGCTTCTGGTGAGCGAAGGCCTCGTCGATCTTGGAGCGGTTGCCAGGGCCAGGCGTGCCTCGGAAGCCGCCGGCGAGCGCCTGGACACCGTCATGGTGAAGCTGGGGCTGCTTTCGGAAGCGGATCTTTGCGGCGCCTATGCCGCTTATTGTGGGCTCAAGGTCATACGGCCGTCCGACGTTCCGCCGCAGCCCGTGTTGGCTGATCGGCTGAAGCTACCCTTCCTTAAAGCCAGTCGTACACTGCCGATATCGACGTCCGACAGATCTCTGCTGCTTGCAACCGTGGATCCTTTCGACGAGGAGGCGCACAAGGCGATCGGCTATATGCTTGGCTGGCCTGTCGAGCTCGCGGTGATTGCCCCTGCCGACATCGAGCGTGCCTTTCGCAAGCTTTACCAGGATACGGGTCATCATGCTGGCGGTGACGATCAGGGCGCGATTGCAGTTGGTGTGGCCGATGGAAATGAAATCGACGTCGAGCGCCTGCGCGATATCGCCAATGAAGCGCCGATCATACGCTTGGTGAACCAGATCATCGCGGGTGCGGTCGAGCGTGGCGCGTCTGACGTTCACATAGAGCCGGGGCGCGACACAGTTCTGGTCCGATTCAGGCTTGATGGATTTCTACAGCAGGAGCGCGTCGTGCCCTCGACGCTCAAGGCTGCGCTGACGACGCGCATCAAGATCATGGCCAAGCTGGATATAGCCGAGCGTCGCCTGCCGCAAGACGGGCGCATCAAGACGGCCGTCCGCGGGACCGAAATAGATGTGCGCGTGTCGACGCTGCCGACCGCATTCGGCGAGAGCCTTGTCCTGAGAATTCTCGATCGCTCCAGGGTCGAACTCGATTTTTTCAAAGCTCGGTCTCGATCGAGAAATCCAGGCTGGACTGCGTCGGTTGATGTCGTTGCCGAGCGGCATCATTCTGGTTACCGGCCCAACGGGAAGTGGCAAGACAACGACACTATACACCGCGCTGAAGGAGCTTAACCGCCCTGAACTGAAGCTCTTTACCGTTGAAGATCCAATCGAATACCAGCTCGGTGGCATCAACCAGATCCAGGTGCAGCCACAGATTGGTTTGGACTTCCCAGCGGCGCTTCGTTCGATCCTGCGTCAGGATCCGGACATCATCATGGTCGGTGAGATTCGCGATCTGGAGACGGCGCGCATCGCTGTTCAGGCCTCGCTAACGGGGCATCTGGTCTTCTCGACGCTCCACACCAACAGCGCCGTCGCCGCAATCACACGCCTGATTGACATTGGTATCGAGCGTTACCTGCTTGCCTCGACGCTTACTGGTGTGATGGCCCAGCGTCTTGTGCGTAGACTATGTCCGCACTGCGCGCGTCCGGCTGCCTATCGCGCCGAGGCGACGTCGCGACTGCGATGGCCCGTTCCAGACGGCCTTGCGATCGATTGGTCGGGGGCTCGAGAGGCGGCTGGTTGCGACGCCTGTCATGGCACCGGTTATCTCGGACGGACCAGTATTGCCGAACTTCTCGTCATCGATGACGACATGCGGGAGGTAGTTGGCAGGCGAAGTGACGACCAGCGGACCATGATCTCGCTCGCGCGAGATGCGGGCTTCCACACTCTCTATGAGGCCGGCCTCATCAAAGTCTCGATGGGTGAGACGACGATTGAGGAGGTGCTCAGAGTCGCGCGATCGAGCTAAGGGAGCATCGTGTGTCCACGTTCCAGTATCGCGCTTATACCAAGCAAGGCGTCGTGACTTCGGGCACGATCGTTGCCGAAGAGCTCGATGGGGCAATTGAGGCACTCTATGGCTCCGGCCTTACGCCGGTGGAGACCGTACTCTGCTCCGAGAGCAACGCGCTGTCGGTCGCGCGCCCGGCCGAGCGGAGCGTGCGTGGCTTACGTTGGTCGGGGTCAGCGCGCGTCGGGCTGAAGGAGCTGTCTGCGTTTACGACCGAACTTGCCTCGCTCGTCAGCTCTGGCGTTCCCGTCGACGCGTCGTTTCGAGTGCTCGCCGGCGCCGGCGCGTCACCCAGGCGGATCGCTCTTGCGAATGGACTGCTCAAGGATATTCTGGCCGGCCTGCAGCTCTCTGAGGCCATGGCCCGGAGACCCAACATCTTCCCGGCCGATTACGTTGCGATCCTAGCCGGCGGGGAAGCTGGAGGCCAGACCGCGCAGGCGCTTATTCAGATTGGGGAGATGCTGGCCCGGCGGGTCGAGATCAGAAACAAAATTCGTGGATCTCTCGTCTATCCCGCCATTCTACTGATGATGTCGTTGATGTCGATTGGCGTCATCGTCTTCGTGCTCATCCCAAATCTTACGCCGATTTTTTCCGATGCAGGCCTGCCTCTACCCGGCATTCTGGCGGCGCTTGCTGATCTGCCGGATAGCTGGCCCAGGATGCTGCTTTGGAGCGTCATCGTACTGGTCGTTGGTGTGATTGCCTATCGCAGGATAGCGAGCGACGAAGCAACGATGAAGAAGCTCGATCATCTCAAATGTCGCCTACCCGTCATTGGGGCTCTCGTTCAGCGCCGCGAGGCGAGCCAGTTTGCTCGCTCGGCAGGAAGCCTTGTCGAGGCCAGAGTACCGCTCATGGTCGCGCTGCAAACGGCTCGCTCTTTGGTGGGGAATCGATATTTGAGGTCTCGCTACAGCGAGGCAATCAGCCGGGTGCCAGAGGGCAGGGCGCTGAGCCAAGTGCTCGAAGGCATGAGCTTGCTTCCGCCGGCGATGATACGACTTATTGCGGTGGGCGAGGAGACCGGACAGCTTGCAAAGATGCTGGTTCGGGTCGCCTCTAATCTGGAAAACGAGGTTCAGGGCAGGATCGAGCAGCTCGTCGGGCTTCTCACCCCACTTCTTACGGTCGGGATCGGGGGACTTGTTGGCGCCTTGATTCTTCAGGTGATGAGCGCGGTCCTGTCCATCAACAATTTGGCCTATCAATGAGACGGCGCGCTTCCAAGTCGGCGGGCTTCTCGTTGATCGAAACACTCGTCGTGCTTTCGATCATGGCGCTGGTCTCGGCGGCTGTCCTGGCAGCCAAGCCAAGAACGGCGGCCGCGCGGGTCAATGCCGAGGCAAGATCGATTGCAGCAAGTCTCCAGCTGGCGCGCAGTCGCGCTCGCGCTCGCAATGCTGAAATTGTGGTCGGCGTGGATACGCAGAACGGGCGCTTTGGCGTCGCCAACGCGATGCGTGAATTGCCGGATGGCATGGAGGTATCCCTGACTGTTGCGGCAGCTGAGCGGCGCGGCGAAGTTGGCGGCGTACGGTTCTACCCGGATGGTCGCTCTAGCGGTGGAGAAATCCTGCTCACTTATCGCGGTCGCAAGGAGCGTATCGTGGTCAATTGGTTCACTGGCGAACCGAGGATAGAGTGATGCCGGCTAGCGATTTGCCGAACAGATCGTCTGCTCGCGGTAGCCGCGTTGTGGCTCAGCGCGGCTTCACCTTGATCGAAGTGCTTATCGCCTTTGTGGTGCTTGCCGTCGGTCTCGGCACCTTGGCGGTGGGAATTGCGACGGCTTTGCGTGCCGACGCCAAGGTGCACAACAAGCACGCTCTCGACCATATTGCCGAATCCAGGCTCGAAGCAGCTGGCCGGGGCGGCCCGTTGAAGACCGGCAGTCGCGAGGGACGTATCGGGCGATACCGATGGCGGGAGACAGTGACGTCCGTCGAACTCGGAAAGAGCAGGCCGCAGGATGGAGCGGCTCCGCAAGGTGCATCGCTCGTGCCGTCGTGGGTAGAGGTCGTCGTGCAGGACGATGCGGGGTTGGAGACGAGGCTGGCCGCTCTCAAGCTCGTCCGAGGAGCCGCGCAGTGACCAAACATCGGCCGCGTCGCAGGCTTCGCAGACCCTCTGGTCGCAAGTGCGAGCACGGGCTCACCTTGATCGAGCTTCTGGTTTCGCTGGCCATTTTGACAATTCTGACAAGCTTTATCGTTGGGGGACTGTCTACCGCTATTCGCGCATTTGACGCGGATCGGCGAAACAGTCGAGAAATGGAGACCAACGCTGCCGTGGAGAGCCTCCGCGGCTTCATCGCTTCTGCCATGCCCGTGACCAGTGCACAGCAGGCCGGGGGGCTTCTGTTTGAAGGACAACGTGAAGAATTGCGCTTTGTGGCGCTCAGCGAAGGTCGCACATTGCAAGGCGGCCTGCAGGATGTCCGCATTCGTCGTCGGAATGATGACTTGATTGTCGAGGTCTTTGGATCGTTGAAAGAGGTTGGCGGCCGGAAATCGCCGGCTTCTTCGACCGCCGTGCTGAGAGGCTTGCGTGACGTTCGCTTCCGATACTTTGGGGTCTCCGGCGCGAAGGGTGAACAGATATGGCGCAACGACTGGATCAAGTCGGAGCGGCTACCGACCTTGGTCGAGGTGAGCTTCAATTTCGAGGATGCGGGGCGGAATGGTCCGGCGATGACCGTGGCGCTTCGTAACGAAGGATCGTCCGGAGGCTCGTGAGCCGCAGCCCGCGTTACGTCCCTTAAACAATTAGTAAATATGATTGCTGGATCGATGTTCGGATTTGCAGGGAAAACAGGCCGATGACCGACGTCTCGGTGACAAGGTTTCAGAGCCCGCGCGCGCTCGCGCAAGCGTGGCGACAATTCTCTCGTTGGTGGGTGAACGAACTGCGTGAGTGTTCGCCGAAAGCTTGGCGTCATGTACTGCAGGCTCGAAGCGAAACACGCCTCTTCATCTGGAACGACAACGATACCGTGGTTTGTCATCTGACGGCTCCCTCAGGCGTGCAGGAGCGCCGCTTTGAGGCGGGTCGTGTTGGCCTGACGCAGATTGCTGATTGGTTCGCGCAGACGGGTTGCGAGCGTGATGCCGTGCGGATCGGTGTTGCATTGGAGGCAGATCTCTTTCTTCAGCGCGAGTTCAAGCTGCCTCGATCGGAATTGGATGCGCTAAAGCGAATTCTCGCGCAGGAGGTCGTTCACCGCACTCCATTCCAGCTTTCCGATATTTGGCATGGCGTGACGCCGCTAGGACCACCGTCGAATGGGGAGGTGGTGGACTTTCGGCACTGGATCATCCCGAAGGATCGGGCCGAGACGGAAATCGCCCGGTTGGGCTTGCAGACGTCAGAAATCGACTTCATTGCGGCAAAGCCGACGACTGGTGCGCCAATCGTTGTTGTTCCGCTTGGCGAAAGCCAGCACGATGAGCCCCCCTGGGTCTTGCGCACGACCCGCATCCTTGCAGTCGCTCTATTAACCGCCACCATCATGGGGCTGCTTGGGTTCGAGTGGTGGCAGTCAAGTCGAGCGGCCGGACTTGAGGACGAGCTCTACGAAGCAAAGCAGGGCGTTCAAATCGGGCGGCAGGGAGCAGGATCTGCCCTTCGTCTCGCCGCGCTCAAGGCCGGGCCAGGCAGCCTCGCGGTTTGGGATGAGCTGTCTCGGGTCATTCCGGACCACACGTTCTTGACGGAAGTTCGGATCGCCGCGGGGACTGTCACTATGTCCGGGTTGTCGACCGATGCCGCCCGACTCGTGCGGGTTCTGGACGGCTCCCGCCTCTTTACCGGTGCTACTCTTGTCGGGCCGATCACACCCGACGCCAACGAGCGAAGAGACCGGTTCCGCATCAGCCTGAAGCTTCGGAAGGCAAGCGTGGGCGGTCATGTTGCGAAATTGGCGGGAAGGCCGCAATCATGAGTGGCCATGGACTTCTCAGACGGAGACTGATTTTCCTTGGGCTGAACGGCGCAATCGCACTTGCGGTCTGCTTTGCGGTCCTGGAGCCAGTCATCTCTCATTTCGGCGAGCGCAACGACGACATATTGGATAACGCAGCGCAATTGGCGCAGATCCGGCATGTAGCGGAGGAGGCGGCCAAACCGGCCAAGGCGTCCACGCCGGACGTTGATCCCTATCTGCCAGGGACCGAGGAACGGGTCGCGAGCGCTGACCTTCAAGCGAACCTCCAGGCCTTGGCGAGCGCCAAGGGGGTGGCAGTCCAGGCCGTCCGCGGGCTGCCGGGCAGGCAGGCGGCGCAATGGCGAGCGGTTCCGGTTGGGCTGGAGGTAGAAGGTACAGCCGGTGCCGTTCGGGAGCTGGTAGCTGCGATCGAAACGCAGACGCCGTTCCTGTTCATCACGGATCTGTCACTGCGAACGCTCTCAGACGGGGACGATGGGCGCATGCGGGTGAGCTTGACGGTAGAGGGAGCGCTGCGCGGCCCGACTGTCCCGTCCGCCGGGCCGTTGTTGAGCGAGAACCGGCCCGGTGGCGATGCGAGGGCAACCAACCGATGACTGAGCTGGCATCCCAAAACGGTCGGCGGCAGCTTTGGCGGGCGATCTCGACGTCACGCCTCGAGCTTATGTTCGCGAGCCTTCATCAGGTTCTGCGCGCCCATATTCCAAACCGTCGAGAGCTGAACTCTGTGGCGCCGCTCAGGCGGGGATTGTTGCTCGGCCTTGCCGCACTGACTGGGCTGGCCGTCGCCGCGCCGATCATAGCCATCATCTCGCTGGAGGTTGCGATTGCGAGCCAGTCCTCATTGGGAAGTAGTGGTGGCCGAATTCCAGCCGGTCGAGAGAACCGTGCCAGCGGGTCTTACGAGAACATTTTACAGCGGCCGCTCTTTTCACGAAACCGCCAGGTCCTGACAATCGCGGCGCCTCCTGTAATCGTCGATGCGCCCGCGCCGCCAGCCAGAGCGATGCTCGACCCCAGCGTCGCGCTTAGAGGCGTTTTCATGAATGGCGAGCGAGCCAAGGCGTTCTTCACCTCATCGGACAATCCCGTGGGAGTTTGGGTCGCGGTGAACGAGCAATGGTCGGGCTGGCGGCTCTCCGAGGTCAAGCCGGGCGAGGTGGTGCTCGAGGCCGACGGCGAGCGACAGACATTACAGCTCAATGTCCTGACGAAATGATCGCGGAACTGCACAAGACGGCGATACGGACTGGCCGCTACCTGACGCGCTCCCTGGTCCGTCGCGATCCCTATCGAGACCAGGTTCTCGTCGTCTGGCTCCTGGTGGTCGGCTTGTGCTGGATTGTTCTGAGCGGCCCGACAGGCCAGAAGTGGATCACCTATCTTGTGCTGAGCGTTGGCCTCGTCACTCTGCTGGTGGCCATCTGTGCGATTGATGCCCGTTTTGGCATCATCCCTGACACGCTGGTCGGAGCGATGGCCATCTGCGGCATAGCGGCAGTGTGGCTTCTGGATCCGAACGAGATAATGTTTCGCCTCGCGGAGGTCGTCATCGTGGCGATTGCGATCGCAGCTTTTCGCTCGATTTATCGTTGGGGGCGTGGCTATGATGGCCTTGGCTTTGGTGATGTAAAATTCCTTGCTGCCGCGACATTCTGGATCGGCCTTCGCTCGCTACCAGCCTTGCTTTTGATCGCCGTTATCTCGGCTCTCGCCAGCGCGTTATTGCTCAAGTCAGAGCGCTATGAGGTCGATGGCAGGCACGCAATTCCGTTTGGGCCTCATCTCGCCGTCGGGCTTTGGCTGGCGTGGGTGTTCGATCCGATGGGCTTCCTGCTGGAGTAGGTACGCAATCTCTTTGTTGCGCATTCGAGCTTCACGCTTCTTTCCTGGTAGATCGGACGAATTGAACGAGCCTGACCACGGCAATGCCCGCGCAGCCCGCCACGATCTTCTCGGATGCGTCGAACAAGGTGCCATGCCGGTCGGGGGTGAGCGTCTGAAGAAACTCGAAGACGATGGCGCTTCCAATTACGATCAGGCAGACCATGAGTGTGTGTCGAGGATAGGCCAGCGCGAAGAGGCTACCCAGCGCTAGGAAAGCGATTGCGTGCTCCAAATGTGCCCATGTCCCGATGTCCACTCCAAACAGGAATGGTTTGATCTTGCCGTAGACCAGGTAGATGAATTGCACCTTGGTCAGCGTAGCATAGCCAATCAGGCAAATCATACCCCAGGCGGCAATTGTAAGCGTTGTTGTGACAATCGACTTGTTCATGCCTCGCTTATGCAGGGCAAAGCGCTAAGCGTCCATATCTTTTGCGGCCAGCCCAACCTCGTTCCCTGTCGGGTAGCCGAATAACTTGCTGTCGCGCTCGTTTCTTAACCACCATCTCGCTCGAAAGCTTAACCACGTCTGTTGCGAGCAGTACTTGCCTCGGTCGAGAGTAGGATAGAATGATCTTCGACGCGGGAGCGAAGGGGAGCGAACGAGCGAGTATATCCATGAAAGTCTCGACACTTACAGTAACCACTGTCGCGATCCTGGTGTCACTCGGACCTTCCATGGTTGAGGCGGGCGACAGGACGGGGCTCTATCGCAAGCCTCATTGGCGTAGTGCGTACGGATACAATGCGCGCTTCGCGCGGATCGGGCCTCCCGTTGTGACCGTCGTGACGCCAGATCTCTCTTACCCCGTCGCGGGCTACACATATAACAGGCTCGATGACGGGTATGATTATCCCTTCGGTTATGGCGAATACGCGATCTATGGAAAATGGGCGTTCGATGCCTATGGCCGCCCCGACGTGGTGCGTTGCCGACTGGTGTGGTTCGACGGCCCGCGCGTGCGCAGTCTCAATCGCTGCAATTGATTGGATCGGAGTGCTGAGGGAGCGATCAGTGCGATCAATGAGTGATCGCGAAATGTGACCGAGAACAATGCGAGCGATCTGTATCGGTCAAACGGTGCGTGAACGCAAAGTTCGCTTGACGTGAACAGGCACCCGGTTGGTACCGTTTCGCTTGGGCTTCTTCGTCGCCAAGGTCGAGCTTTCCTTCCGCACGGCTTCGCGAAGCGCGAGAACTTCTGCATAGCGCAGGCACAGCGATTTTTCGATCGGGTCGAGCGTAACGTTCTTGGAAACAATGATGCGCTGCAAGTTGAGTTCTCCCGCAACCATTTCGACTAATTTCTGATTTCGCGATCTATGACGTGGATTATATGGACCGCTCGATTTTGAGACAAATGAACTCGCCGGTTAAGCTTGACGACTAATCCGGCCCTTCTACGAATACCCTTTACTTGCCGGAAAGCTTAACGGGTGCCTTTCGCGCGGCCGGGCATTCTTGCCGGTTTACTATCCCCCTATTCAGACTGGCTCGAAGTTCTCGGTTCCGTTAACCCGGTAAACACGAGGCGCGCTGAGGATACCCCGAAATGCAAGGGTACTTGTTTGGGGGCATCATGACCGTCGACACGAGTAAGTCTTCAGCGTCTCAGCGCTTCAAAAAGCCTGGTCATAGCAAGCGACGGCCCGGGGAGGCCGGCTACACGCTGCTCGAGTTGCTCGTCGTGATGGGCATTCTCGCGGCGTTGACGGCTATGGCGACGCCGCAGGTGATGGGCTATTTCGGAAAGGCCAAGACCCAATCTGTCCAGCTTCAGATCGAGAACATCAACACCGCACTCGAGATGTACTACGTGGAGAACGGTTCTTATCCGAGTGCGAGCGCCGGGCTGAAGGCTCTCGTCGAAGCAACGCCCGAAGCGCCTCGCTGGAACGGTCCTTATTTGAAGAATGCCAGGACTCTGCTCGATCCGTGGGGACGGCCCTATCAGTATTCCGTTACGGACCAGGGCGAATACAATGTCTACTCGCTGGGGCCGAGCGGGAAGGGTATGAAAAAGCCTACGTCTGCAGCGAGCGCAAATCGGTCTTGGGCTGACAATGGGTAAGACTGACGGGCTTGGTTGAAGCATCTTCGTTCCCGGAACGAGAGCTCACGGGAACGTCTCAGATAGTGGTCGCTCAACACGCAATTGCAATTCGCGGAGTGCCGAGAAATATCTCCGGAACCAGTGGGCTGGAATTCTTTGTCAGGGGAGCGACAGTTGCGCGGATCATCGACCGCTGTCGACGTGGTCTACGTTCGCTGGGAAGAAGCTGGTAAGACGGGCGTGACCGCAGTGGTTGCAGCGCAACCTTGATTGTTCGCCATCTGGATGTCTCGAATATCCCGTCGCGGCTGGGGCAATTAGAGCTCCCGGGGATCAAGATTGACCGGTTCATATAGCCCCTCTTCATGAGCCAGACTGAATTGACGGCTGCGGCAAAGCCGCTACACTCTGCTTTTTATGCGTGAGATACCCCCGATGTCCTTTTTGCGTTCTGGTGGTGTGCGCCTCAAGCCTAAACTGACCCTCAGGTCCCTCTCGGAGCTTTCGAGACTTCGGGCGCCGGCAAGCGAAGAGAAAGTGGCTAACGGGAACGCGCCCGATCGTGCTGTCCTCGCCCAGAAAATTGTCTGTGCGATGAGATGGGGTGACGACAACGACGCATGGCATAGGCGCGACTGACCTACGCTCGCTTTCCAGCGGTCGACGCTGCAGTTCGCAGTCGCGAACAGCTTGCGCGATCTATATCGAATGTCTTGTTGGATCACTGCCCAGCAAGCGGCAGCCATGGTGTGCGCCTCGTGTGAGTTGCGCCAGGGAGCGTTTTTTTGACGCGACTGCCGTTCCGAGAGCCATCCAGCGTCTTCCCGCGGATGCTGTTTTTGAGCAAGTCTGCTGAAGCGGACGAACCGGAGCCTTATGCTGCCGAGCCTCTCAAGTCCTATTCCGATGCGCTTTCCAGGGGGGCGGCGCTGCTGCGTGTGTCGCCAACATTGTTTGTACCTCAAGTGGACCGCGTGGATGTACCCACCGTGAGTAACCAGCTGGAGCTCGGTCACCACGATGTCGTTTCCCGTACGCAGGGCGGTATCTTCATAAGCCAATCATTTGGGGCGCGTCAGGTCGTCGCGCCGCTGAGCTTCGATGGCGTCCGCCCGAGCTTGCTCCGCTTCGACTTCCTGCCTCAGCTTGAGCACTTCGTCCCGAATACGGCTGAGCGTTACGGATGATGACTGACCGTCTGAAGGCGTGGATCTCTTCTTGCCCATAAGTAGAGCAATAGCGCGGCCCTCGGCCCGCGCAACGGGACTTGGGATTTAACCTAACTGGTCAACCTTACTGCGTGGCTGAGCGAAGGGCGGCAGGTCCCACGAAGGCAGGAGACGATATCTTGGTTCGCGAGGGACCGATCAGTTCCAATGGGCTTCTGCAACGCGCCGGCTAAACCCCAAGTCCCTCCAGCTCGACTCAGGTCAAGGCAGTCGTCTCGGCCGATTTGACGATGTTTGGGGACCCAAATCATTAACCCTATCGCGGGCAGCTGTTACCTCGCTGCGATGCAAAATTTGCATCTTCTTCCGAGGCATTGATCACATCGATCGAGGAAGCGCCTCCCTGCGTCTTAAGGATTTAGGGCAGGCCCGCAGTGGCTCTTTGACAAACTTAAAAATTGAACAGACGTTTCAACGCGCTTTCAGCAGATCTGGCTTAAAGTTGAGCAGCTTAGCAACGGAGAGATCGAGATGCATTATCCACCCGATCATGGCTTGCCACTTATTCAATTGAAGGAACGCCGACGAGAACTGGTCGTCGCGCTGAGGAATCGCATGGGCCCGATTGGAGACGATGAACTGAAGCAGATTGCCGTCCTCCAACAGACTATTTCCGCGTTCGAAGATGTCATTGCAGACTTGGACTGCGAGCAAAACGAAGCAACCAACGATAACTCTGATCAAGCAGTTCGTTCATTCCCGGCGTTCGGACGACGAAGCATCGCTCACTCGCCGGCGTAGGTAACATATTGAAAGGTCAAAACTGGAGCGTCGTCCTGTTGATCAAACGAAGCACCTGCAGATATTCGACGCCGCTCGACATGGCAAAAGATCTCTTCCGAAATGGGCAAGCTCAAATGCGGAAAATTATGCAGCGATTCCGGGAAACAGGAATCGGGAACTTTGGGTTAAACCCTGCTGGCTACCCTCTGTAACTGCTCCTGCCTGGCAGGGTTGACAAATTGTTGCACCCGTTAATAATCTTCGATTTAAAATCGGTTTTATCAGGATTATTAATGGGGAGCTTAAAATGCGTTCGATGCTTTGCGCCGCCGCCGCAATAGTCCTAGGCCCTTCGATCGTATGGGCCGATACGATAGTACAAAACACCAACACGCCAGGGTTTGCCGGCACTTTCAATTACATCGGGTACAATTCATCAAACGTGGCGTTCGGACAGCCAGTTGCCTCGGAGTTTTTGGCGTTCGGTGGACGCTTCCATCCGGCCTCAAATTCCAACGAGCAGGCCTTTGCTTCGCAAACAACCGTCACGGCCACGCAAGACGGTCAAACGTTTAACGTCCCATACTACAATGCCATCCCGGACCCGAACCTCTTCTTCAGAACAATTGCGTACAATCCGAATCTAACCGGGTCTTGGCAGCTCACTGTCAGCAATCCAAACTACAACACGGTTGTATTCAATACCTCAGCTATTCCTTCCAATCTTCCTGCACCACCCTTCATCACAGGATTGACGGTAAGCGGAACATCACAAACTGTGACCACTCCAACAGTCTCATGGAATGTACCGGCTTACACAGCCCCTAACGGCTATAGCCAAGCAACAAGGGTTTTCATCTTCGATTTAAGTCAGAGTACAAAGCAGGAAATTTACAGGATCGACTTGGCTCCCGGGCAGACTAGCTTCACCGTACCTACTAGCATAGCGGGTTACGGGGCACTGTTGGCCTCCGGCCATTACGGCGTTGTTGTACGAAATGATTACCGCACCCAAAGCAACGCCACGAACGGGGCAAGTTCCCAAAGCTATTTCGATTTTCACCCCAACGCTATCTCGCAATTCAACGGCCCGGTGGTCGTACCCGTCTCATCGGTCAATTCAGTCGGTCAGACCGTCTACAGCTTCAACATCGATGTTAGTCATGGACAGTCTGTTAACTTGGATCCGGCCGCCGCGCTTGGTTACATTTTTTCAACGGGCGCAGGTGACCCCAATTTTGCGAGCGTTACGCTTCCCAATCTAGGGCTTGCTCATCCCTATGAACTCTATATCTGGAACGGCACATCATTCGTCTTTGCTCAACAACTTGCTGCAAACACGCTGTTTGACTTCGGTCTAGGCGGAGTAAGCCGGTTCGAGGTACTTGGAATCGACGCAAGCCTCGGCCTCGATCCAAACAATTCCACGGCCTTCGTCACCCAGGTTACCTTCACCGGCGATGGTACATTCACCGGAACGATGACAGCGATCACCGCCGTTCCAGAACCTGCGACATGGGCGATGCTTATTCTGGGCTTTGCTGGCATGGGTTTCATGACCTATCGCCGCCGCAACAACGGGACACTTAGCGCAGCCTAATCTCCGCACTTGTCAGCAGCGTTACGGAGACCGCCCTTTGGGCGGTCTTTTGTTTGCGAGACAGATTGACTCAACGTATCCGTCCGGTGAAGCTTTCAATTACCCACAAGTGCCTGATTCAATTGCGGGAGGAGCCGATCGAAGAATCTTGAATCGGATGAATCGCTTGTGATTCATTGTTGAGCACCTGAATCGCGAGGGTGAGGTGCCACCATGTGTTCGAGCGGTACGACATCTCGTCGGTCGGCGGGGCCGGATGGTCCCCAGGATGATCCTGATGAAAGCGCCGTCGAACACTGGACTGAGCGCGAGATCGACAAGACGGCATTCAAAGACGCCCGGCTTGGTCAACGATTTGGCGAGCTGTTGAGGCAAATCGGTGATGGCATGGGCGGGAGCATACCGTTCGCGTGCCAGGACTGGGCGAGCACGAAGGCGGCCTACCGCTTCTTCGCCAACGAACGCGTGGAGGAGACCGACATTCTCAGTGGCCACTTCGCCGCCACGCGCACGCGTTACGATGATTGCACAGGCCCAATTCTCCTCATCCAGGACACGACGGAATTCTCCTATCAACGCGCGAACACGAGCGCCATCGGCCTGACCAAAAGCGTCAATAGCGGCCGTGACAAAGGCGGCCGTTGGCGCCATCACACGGTCTGCGGAATGCTGATGCATTCCAGCCTCGCAGTGACCGTCGAGGGCCTACCGCTGGGATTGGCGGCGGTGAAATTCTGGACACGGAAAAAGTTCAAAGGCACGGCCCAGCTCAAGAAGAAGATCAACCCGACCCGCGTTCCCATCGAGAAGAAGGAGAGCGTTCGTTGGCTGGACAATCTCAGGCAATCGATCGAACGGCTCGGGCAGCCGGAGCGTTGCATTCATATCGGCGACCGCGAAAGCGACATCTACGAATTGTATTGCCTGACGCAAGACCTTGGCGCTCACTTCCTTGTCCGCGCCTGCGTCGACCGGCTGGCAGGTGATGGCGGCCATACGATTGCGACCGAGATGGCAGAGACCAACGTCAAGGGCCTGCATTACATCGACATGCGGGACGACAAAGGCGAGATGACGAAAGTCGCACTGGAGATCAAGTTCAAGCGGATCGCAGTGTTGCCTCCGATCGGAAAGCAGAACCGTTATCCCGCCCTCGACCTGACGATAATCCACGCCACCGAGCGTGGTGCGCCAAAGGGCCGTAAACCGATTGAGTGGAAGCTCATCACGGACCTACCCGTCCGCGGACGCTCCGAGGCAATTGAGAAGATCAGCTGGTACGCCATGCGGTGGAAAATTGAGGTGTTCCACAAGATCCTGAAATGTAAGCGCTGTTCAGCGGCCACCTACCGGATGATGGGGCGATCTGCGAGTCTGCGGTTTGTTTGAACCGTTAGGCTTAGAATGGACACAGTGCATAGTGCT
>NZ_LGHM01000371.1 GCF_001908185.1 Bradyrhizobium sp. AS23.2 | reverse complement strand
AAGACGCAGATCGAACGATTTGCGACGGGAGAAACATCCGGACCAATAGCTTCGCTCAGGCACCAAATCGATGAATGGTTTGCCTATGACAGCCTGGAGGAGATTGTCGGTGCGCTGCGGAGGAGCGGCTCAGAGCCCGCTCTGTCGACGCTGAGAGCGCTAGGCGGAAAATCGCCGCGCGCCATGAAGGTGACGCTGAGATTGCTTCGGCTGGCGCGGCTATCGTCTTCGCTGGAGGAATGCCTGGTGCGCGAGTATCGCGCTGCGCTGGAAGCGTTCCGCACCGATGATTTCCGTGAGGGCGTCTGCGCGGCCGTGATCGACAAGGATCGCAAGCCAAAATGGTCTCCCGCCTTCATGGAAGATGTCACGCCAGAAATGATCGAGCCCTACTTCGCCGCAATCGGCGTCGACGAACTGACGTTCTCGAACGGAAAATGAAGCGCGCCAACTGGTGGGAGCTCTCGGCAGCCGTCGCATTCGCCGGACCGGCAATATGGGCGGATCGATCGCCGCGCGGCCGTAGCGAAGAGCGCGCGCATCGTCATCGCCACGTCGCCCGTTAGCTCGCGCATGATTTGTAGGATTGAAGACCTCGCGGGAGACACGACGGAAGATCGCCTGGAAGCCAAAGCGGCTTTTGGGAGAGGTGAACTCCACCTGAAGAAACTGGTTCAGCGGTCGTGGCGTTTCGCCGGAAAACAATCGGCGTCCAAACCGCATTCAACAGCCGAGTGACGACAGGAGTTACGTAAATGATTG